>CAZKIR010000745.1:0-1506 GCA_964552835.1 uncultured Bacteroidales bacterium | reverse complement strand
CCGATCCCTCCATGGTTTTTCAATGGAAACCGAGTACGTCCACCCGTGCTTGTACGTATTGCCTGAATGAACGCTCCAACCAGTATTCCATACATTAGAACCAGAAATAATAACTTTGCCTTTTTCTTGCCCTTCAATAACAACTTCCGCGTTCATATATTGATAAGCATTGCCTTTTTTGGTCAAACTTAAGCCGTGCTCGCGGTATGTGCCCGGGGCAATCAAAATTTTGGTGGCAACTCCATTGCCCGCGCTGTCAGATGCCGCCTCTAGGGCTGCCCCGATGGTTTTGAAGGGGGTTGTTTCATGGCCATCGTTCGTGTCGTCCGCGGCTGGATCATTTTTGTCAACATATAGAATATCCGTAACCTTGTTCTCGTCAATAGGATATTCATCATGATCGGCGGGTTGATCCGGGCTAATATATTTCTCGGTTGTCCCCGAGGCCAAAAACTTCATGTTTCCAAAAATAGATGGAAATTGCCACGCATCGTTTGTCAAGGAATTCCAGGCCAGGATATAATCTTTTTTATCGCCCGCGTCATTATCCGTTATCATTAAATCAAAACCCATTATTTTACCGGTTTCCGGAACAAAGGTGTCCCGGGTCAAAACAACCCAGGGGAGCTTGACCTCGATTGTATACCCATCGCTGTTCAATGAATTAGCGAATTCCAAATCACTGGCAACCACTCCTTTTTTAGAGGTTATTGTAGTGTCCATCGTGGGCAACAACCGGATTTGGTCATCATCAATTCCATCATAGCTCGATTGCTTAGAATTGTCAAGGTCAAAGTATATTTCTATATTATCATTATGATGGATACGATCAGCATTACCATAAATCTTGTCATCTTTTACCTCAACAAGAAGATAAAAATTTTCCGAATCCCATAGGGTATAGAATTTCCCGCTCAGGTCATCCGCCCCGGGGCCATCATCGCTCAAAAAATTCTGAACTAAATGGGTAGGGTAAAAATAATTGGCATTCTCCCACACGGCATCTTTCGTGCCATCAATTACAGGAGCAGTAGTCACTTGCGCGTAAACATCCAGTTGGATAAAAAATATCAAACTGAAAAAACATAAAAAAGTAAATTTCTTTTTCATATGTTCAAATTTAATTTTTCAATGGTCATACCCGCCTGCCAAAGTATTATATTACGGCGGGCAGGTGGAACCTCCATTTTGATCATGCTCGTGTGTGATTAGCGCTTAATCATGGAGGTTTCATAGCAATTTTTTTTTGTAATTATTTGATTTCTTACTCCCTGATTGGAAGATATATACTCGTTTTCGACTTAGCGTGTTTATCATGATAAATTACTTGAAAGGGTTATTTAGCCTGAATTTCCGTGGCCAACCACTTTCTTTTTGTCATTTTCTTTTCCCTTGCAAACATGACCTATAGCCACCAAAACTTTGCTATCAATAATTTTAATATTTTTCTTTAAAAAAAGATTAGCAAATGCGGGCCCACTTGACGTGAGCCCGCATATTACCACA
>CAZKIR010000744.1:0-1506 GCA_964552835.1 uncultured Bacteroidales bacterium | reverse complement strand
TTTTTACAGCTAGTATAAACAAATTGCAAGTTATCATTAAATTCGTGGTAAAACCTTAATAATAAAACGGTAAAAGGAAGGATCAAGTTTTTATTGGAATTGACCAGCATAATTTTTATCTTGCGGTAAACTTTTTAAAACCATAAAACCATGAAAAGGTATCTTGTAATTATCTTGGCCATAGCCTCATTACTTGCCCCCTGGTTAGCGGTAAACGCGCAAACCCTTGAAGAATTTCAAAAACAACAGCAAAAAGGCTACCAGGACTTTAAAGAAGAACGGCAAAAAGGCCTGGAGGAACTCATCAAGCAACGTGACGAGTACATACAAAAAATGAACGAGCAATACGCCGAGTACCTGAAGGAACGGTGGGAAGAATTTGAGCTTTTTAAAGGACAAAAAGTGCCCCAGCGGCCCAAACCCGTTGACCAGCCCACTTTCATGGAAGAAAAGGAGCCAGCCAAGCCCGTGAACCTGGCAGCCGAAAAAGCCGAAGAAGAAAAACCTGAACAAAAAAGCCCTGCCCTTCCCTTGCTGCAAAAAAGCGAGGCCGAGAATTTTGCCACCGGGCAAATAAACTCGGGATTTTATGGCCAGCCCCTGCAATTGAGCCATGACCAAAAGTTTACCAGGGATTTCCCGTCCACGGTAAACGAGGAAGTTATTAGCGAGTATTGGAGCAAAATGAACGAAACCAATTATAACCATTTTATCGTGCAATTGCAAAAAGTGAAGGCCGACCTGAACCTCAACGATTATGGCTATTACATGTTGGTAAAAAAAGCCGTGAACAATATCAGTGGCATCTCGCCCAATGCCTCGGTATTCATGCAATGGTTCCTCATGGTAAAATCAAACTACAAGGCCAAGGCCGCTTACCAAAACAACCAGTTATACCTATTGTTGGCCTCGGGAAACGAGATTTACGAGATACCTTATTTTGAATACGACCGGGTGAAATATTACATGGTAAACGGGAAAGAAAAAAACATTTTCACTTACGAGAAAGACTTTCCGGAAGCCCGGAGACTGGTGGACATGAACATTTACCAACCCCTTTCCCTGCCTGGCAAAACCGTGACCAAATCAGTAACCCTAAACGGTTTTGGCGATGGGGAAAGCTGGGATATAAAGTACAATAAAAATATTATTGATTTTTATAACGATTACCCCCTGGCCAATATCAAAATCCATTTTGACGCGGCCGCTAGCACCGAAACCAAGGAATCGCTCCTGGAAGCCCTTAAACCCAAGGTATCGGGCATGGAACACGAGGAAGCAGTGAATTTTCTCCTGGATTTCATGCACCATGGCTTCGAATACCAAACTGATGACGAGCAATTTGGTCGCGAGAAATTCTTTTTCCCCGACGAGCTCTTTCACTATGGCTATTCCGATTGTGAAGACCGCTCGGTATTGTTTGCTTACCTCGTGAAAGAACTGCTGAACCTGGGAGTGGTAGGCCTGGGTTACTCGGGCCACATGGCCACGGCCGTGCAATTTTAT
>CAZKIR010000743.1:0-1512 GCA_964552835.1 uncultured Bacteroidales bacterium | reverse complement strand
AATTTAATTGATAATAACTGTTCCAAAACTCCTCCCATTCGCCTGATTTGACATATGCCCTTAGTGATAAAATGGATTGGCCACCTTTTCTTGACCACCTTTGACCACTTCGGCACATTCGCTGTTTTACCACCGATTTGCATGCAGCCTCAATCACCCCGCTGCCTATTGGCCATCCGTTTTCAATAAACCTGTGGTACTCCATGTATTTACCGTTCCTCTTGAAGTAATTAACCTGTTTTTGGGCTTCTTTCAGCCTTTCTTTCGAGAGTTTGTTCTTCTTGGTATAGTAACTTGCCGAACGTATTAGTTGAGCGGACCCATCTTTGGAATATTTTAATTTTGAAGCGTATTTCAGGTACCACTCCCTGGCTTTTTCACAGCTTTTGCCAAAGATGGCCTCAGAGAGCAACGATAAATGTTCTGCTGCATGATAATAGTCGATAAGCCGTTCAAAATCATCAAATAATGGATTGTTTCCGAGATACCCCATAATTGATTTATGGGCATCGGTAATCAGTATCTTTACCCTGGGCTGGATGTTTTGCCTTTTGATATCCCTGACTTGTTCTTCAAATTCAGCCTTAAACATGCTATAACGTTCTTCTGGCATCCTTGCGATGTATTTGCTTGATTCCCTTTCAGTTGATGCCTTTCCGTTTATATCAACTTTTTTGTAGTAACTAATACTGCCGCACATCGCGTTTTTATATGCTGATACATTTGGCGCACGGTCTTTTACCGGCCTCTCCGCGGGGCGCCCTTTTTTCTTGCCTGTCTCGTTTAACAAAACGTTTACCCCGTCCATGCTGCATACTACCACCTCGCCAGTATTTTCTTGTTTGGAAACTGCCTGGTTAACATTTTTCCTTATACTTTCCTTGTGTTCCTCGATAAGGACACCGGCGTTTTCAATGGCCCGTTTGATAGTAGTGGGGTGGAGTTCAAAAAGGCTGCACTTTTTGATTATTTGGGCGGTTTCCTCAGGGGTATTGTGGGCACTCGAGAATAATACGACCTCTTTCACGTCCGGCATAATGTATTCCCCTTTAACCCCAAGCGCCATATCGAGTGGGGCAAGGCTTTTCCCGCCCCTGGCATGCTGGTATACGTTCCTATTAACAGCTACTTTCCCAAGCATGGTCATTATTACCTTATTTCCCTTGTACTTGCGCAGGTAACGCTCTCCCTCGTGTTCAATATTGGCCTGCTCTATATCATGTGACTCGAAATACGCCTGGATGGCTTTTGTGCCAAGTTCCTGCAATTGGCCCTTTAAAACCGAAACAAAATGACAGGCCGTTTCGGGTGTCAGGGGGGTTAAATCCTCATTTTTACAAAAATTCAACATATTTTGTTTAAATTCGTCGATTGATGTGGTTAAAACTTGTTCTAACTGCATTTTAAGCTCCTTTCTTGTTTGTTTATAATGTAGTGATTTACACAAAAATAAACAAAAAGGAGCTTATTTTCTAATCCGCTGATTATCCGCGTAATACGGGATCAGCACCC
>CAZKIR010000742.1:0-1518 GCA_964552835.1 uncultured Bacteroidales bacterium | reverse complement strand
TTTCAACTACATATAAACAAATTGCAAGTTATCATTAAATTCGTGGTAGAACCAATATTTTTATGCCCTGAAGGTTTACCAAAGAATACAATATTCAACATTTTCAAGAATAAACCAGCAATATTCATGTATAACAGGCTTACGTTTTTATCTTGTCTTCAATGATTTCTCCAATAACTTGATAATCTTTGTTTTCAGGATAAACAGGCTGCAAGAACTGAACATGTATGCGCCGGAAAGGCAAAAAATAATTTTTTCTTGAACCAGCCTCTATCGAAACCGGCACGATGGGCACGTTTAATTCCTGGCTAAGAATGGCAAAAAAGTGTTTCATGTCTGTCCACTGGTCCTTTAACGCCTGGCCCGTGTCGGGGAATACCATAAGGTTTTTTCCCTTGCGAAGGATTTCGGCCATTTTTTGCAAGGAGCCTTTCCAATCCGTGGCCATGTCAAGCACCACCACGTTATGCCGCTGGGCCAGGTAACGCAACCATTTTAGCTTGATACGGCGGCCCAGGGTGTGGATATAGGTTTTCCTGGCAAACTTTCCTTTCATGAGCGAGAACACGAGCCAGCCGTCCCAGAAACCTTTTTTGTTCGGGGCAATGATACAAGGGGTATCGGGGATATTAGACAACCCCATGGCCTTTACCCTTAAAACGAAGCGGAAAAAGAAGTTGGAAAGGGATTTGATAATGTTTTGTGTTTTCCATGCAGGGGGTAACTTGAATTGGATTTTCTCTTGTAATATGGTTGTCCACTGTGAGAATTTCTTTTCCAGGTTCCCCTGGTTTTGTTTAATATTGGCCGCGAGTTCGCCAAGGGAGCTAAAATGTCCTATATTCTCTTCCTGAACAGGTATCTTGAATTTTTCTTTAAAAAAGGCAATGATGTCTTCTTTCTTTTCCTTGATCATTTTTTGTTCTTCTTCCGATAGGGGGGCGGGGTAAAAAACGCGTTGTAGTTTTCTTTCCAAGAAATGTTTCAGCATGAAATATTCTTTTTCCTCGGGCTCGTATTCCTTAGCTTTGTTTTTATAAATATTAGCTATATCGGGAAGGGCGAAACGACGTATTTTTCCTAAGCGTGTGCGGGGAAGCCCCTCGTTTATCAAGTAGAATTTCTTGATTTTTTTCGAGGCCGTAACCGATTTGTTGAAAGTGGAAATCACGTTTTTACGGAAAAATTCCCTTACCGAACTTTCTTCACTGTCAAAAACCATTTCAAAATCGGGTAATATGAGGGCTTGCAAGGAGTTTTGCGATTCAAAAATCCCCACCTCGCTAACTCCCGTGGTTACTTCTTTCAGGTATTTTTCCAGTTCTTCAGGGTTTATGTTTTTCCCGTTTGAAAGCACGATGATCTCTTTTTTGCGGCCGGTTATGAACAAGAACCCGTTTTTGTCAATATATCCCAGGTCGCCCGTGTGCAGCCAGCCGTCACGTATAACTTTAGTGGTTTCTTCCGGGGCATTGTAATAACCTTGCATCACGTTTTTACCACGGGCGATAATTTCCT
>CAZKIR010000741.1:0-1529 GCA_964552835.1 uncultured Bacteroidales bacterium | reverse complement strand
TATGGAGCTGCCACCGGGGGTCGTGACTATCAATTCACGCCCCTTTCAGAGAGAGCCCTGCGAGAAACTTACCTTCCACCCTTCAAGGCAGGAATTGACGCGGGCGCCATGACAATAATGACCGCGTTTAATGATATTGATGGGGTTCCCGCGACAGCCAACCAGTTTCTTCTTACAAAAATTTTACGAAATGAATGGGGGTTCAATGGTTTTACCCTTAGCGATTGGGATGCCGTGGAACAACTTATTTACCACGGGTATGCTTCTGATAGCCTGGATGCTGCCATGAAAGCACTAAAAGCAGGTACTGATATGGAGATGAAAAGCAGGACCTACGAGTTTTTAATTGAGGCAGTAAAACAAGATAAAATTTCGGAACAGTTCATTAACCAAAGTACAAGAAGAATATTACGCGTTAAGTTTAAACTTGGCTTATTCGATTATCCTTATGTTGACGAAAAAGGTGCAGAAACAGCTTTTTTAAAACCTGAAAACATTAAGCTTGCAAGGAAAATAGCAAGAGAATCCATGGTTTTGCTCGAGAACAAAAACCAAGTATTGCCCATGAATGCCAGGTATAGTAATATTTGTGTAACCGGCCCTTTTGCCCATGAAAAAAAATTAATGGGCTGGTGGAGCTCATTAGGTGATCCAAATGATGTAATTACCCCCTTTCAAGGCCTTGTTGATAACGCCCCTGAAAATATAAAAATCACGAGGACAATTTCAGAAGACACTGATGCCATTATTGTTTGCGTTGGAGAATATCAAGATCAATTCGGGGAAAATAACTGTCGATCAGAGATAACGCTTCCCTTTAACCAAGAAGCAATAATTGATAGCCTCGAGAAGATAAATAAACCTATAATTGTCGCGATCTTTAATGGCAGGCCTCTTGATCTTAGCAATGTAAAACAAAAAGTAGATGCAATATTATTGGCTTGGCATCCAGGCACACAGGCTGGTAATGCTTTAGCCGATGTACTATACGGGCATTATAACCCGGCGGGTAAGCTTACAACTAGTTTTCCTAACTCGGTAGGCCAGCTACCCCTTTATTATAACCACCGGAATAGTGGAAGGCCTCATTCCGACAAATACATCGATAATTCATCAAAACCTCTTTACCCGTTTGGGTACGGTTTAAGTTATACCACTTTTGAATACAGTGACCTTGAGCTTAGTTCCAGCCAAATTCAGGTTGGCGTTCCACTTGAAGTCACGGTAATAGTTAAAAATACAGGCAAAATAGCAGGCAAGGAAATAGTACAACTCTATTTACAGGATATTGTTGGTAGCTTAACCCAGCCAATAAAGCAATTAAAAAAATTCCAGTCAATAGAGCTAACGCCAGGAGAATCAAAAAAAGTATCTTTTACCATTACCGGCAATGATTTAAAAATATTAGATATAAACATGAAATGGACAATAGAACAAGGAGAATATAATGTATGGGTAGGCCGGAATTCAGTTGATGGATTGCAAACAAGTTTCAACGTATTAGAAAAGTAAAATGTATCAGACAGGTA
>CAZKIR010000740.1:0-1536 GCA_964552835.1 uncultured Bacteroidales bacterium | reverse complement strand
ATTTGCAACCGTTATCATGGGTAGCCTCTCGGGCAGCCTTTTTGGTATGAACCTCTTGCAAGCTGAATGGGCGCCTTTCCAGGACATGTACCTCACGCCCCAGCATATGTTTAACCTGTCGCTTATCTTGGGCGGTATCCAGATCATTTTCGGGAAAGTGTTAAACATCGCGAACCTCATCAAGCAAAAAGGGTTGAAATATGCCTTGTCGACCATCGGTTGGGTATTGTTGATATTAACCATGGTCGTTTTCCAAGGGGGCGATACCTTCGGCATTATTAACAAGGCAGGGCTTTCGTTTGTTTATAAATCATTGCTTATCGCCAGTGGGGTGCTGATCGTGTTTTTTAATAACCCTGACATTAATATTTTTGCCCGCGTGGGGAGCGCTATTTGGGATGGTTATAACGTGGTGACAGGTATTTTTGGTGATCTCTTGTCGTATATCCGCTTGTTTGCCCTGGGTATTTCAAGTGCTATCTTGGGTTTCGTTTTTAACGATATTTCATCCCAGTTTTTGGAAATCAAGTATTTTGGATGGATACCATTCGTGATCTTGCTCTTGTTTGGCCACGGGATCAATATTTTCCTGGCCTCGCTGGGCGGTTTCATTCATCCCATGCGCCTGATTTTTGTCGAATTTTATAAAAATGCCGGGTTTAAAGGCGGTGGAAAAGAATATAAACCATTTAGAAAAATACAATAATTAAAATCATTAATTTTTTAAAATAGTATTTTATGAGTACAGCAGTAATTTTAGCTTATACAGGATTAGCATTAATGCTTGCGCTGGCAGGTATCGGGAGCGCCATGGGCGTTTCCATGGGAGGTAACGCGACAATTGGCGCGATGAAGAAGAACCCGGACCCTTTTGGTACGTACATGCTTTTAAGTGCATTGCCAGGGACACAGGGCCTTTATGGTTTTGCAGGGTTTTTCGTGGTAAATAACAAGTTATCTGAATTCATGCAGGATGGCGTACTGGTATTGGAAATCCACCAGGGTGGTGCCGTGTTGGCTGCCGGGATCGCGCTTGGTTTCGTTGGGCTTTTCTCTGCCATCAAACAAGGGGGCGTTACCTCTAACGGTATCGCGGCTATCGGTTCAGGTAACGACGTGTTCGGGAACACCATGATTTTGGCCGTATTCCCGGAGCTTTACGCGATTATCGCGTTTGCCGCTACTTTCTTGATCAGTACCGGTTTGTAAAAAGCGCCTGGCTTAAATGAATTTAATGCCATTCGGGATTTTCCCGGAAACTTCTTTAATAAAACCATGTTTTTACCTTATCTTATTAAGGTGAGAGGGTGGTTTTTTTATTTTTTAAAAATAAAATTCATTTTAAGAAACTATTCTATCTAGTCGTAATGCACTATCCAAAAAAGCCTGGTATTAAACCAGGCTTTTATTACATGATATGTTTCAAATTGTCATTCGTTGCCCTTACTTCACTTCCCCTTTTTTTACCAGGTACTCGGCGATTTGAACCGCGTTTAAGGCGGCCCCTTTCCGGATTTGATCGCCCACGCACCAGAA
>CAZKIR010000739.1:0-1544 GCA_964552835.1 uncultured Bacteroidales bacterium | reverse complement strand
AACAGGCTTTCATCAGCATCACGATCGATCCAACTCGGGTAATAGATAGGCCCGGCAGGTTCACACCTAGCAAGCACTTGGCCTTGAATCATATACTCGCTATTTGGTTTTAAAAAGGCAAACCCGCTATTAGGGGTAAGGCCATAAGGACTGGAACCGTCAGGATGTACAATAAACCCATCCGGGATAGGTAAATCATAACCCTGATCGCCTGTAGAAGTACATCGATCCCTCCATCCACTGTTGCCATGAACATCTCTTAAGGGATCGGAAGAATCTAATTTTAGAAAATATTGAACATCAAAACAAACATAAGAAGCATCACCCATGCTGGCATCAGAATAGTCCGCGTCCTCATGGATGGGCATGTTCCAGATCGACTCCTTGTCAAATGGCCAAAGCCAGGGATCGCGCGTTTGCGAATGGGAAAGGGTATACAATAAAATCAAGCTAATAATAAAGAATCTAGTTTTCATAATATTCATTTAAATATAAGATTGGAGATATTCATTTCTTTTGTGCCGTAAATTAAAAAATATTTTCTTAAACAAAACTATAATAATTTTACAAATTAAAAACTTCCCGGTTTGTCATTACCGGGAAGTTTTTTATTAAAAAATTCGAGCGAAAACAAACAAGGGCCTTTTATCTGGCAATCATCACACCTCTTGTATAAATCGCGTTGTTGCCGATGGCCTTGATGATGTAAAGCCCGTTATTAAAGCGCGAGGTGTTTATGGTTGTTTTACCTTCCACATAATTTACCTCGTGGATCAATATGCCAACCGTATTATAAATTTGCAAGTTCATGGTCCCGTTCAATTCGATGTTTAATATATCACCCGCCGGGTTGGGATATATTTTAAACTGAACGTTATCCGTATTATCGGCAATACCCGTGGCCGCCCTGGCGCTCTTGGTGCCGCTCATGAACTCGACCGCGTCCATGTACATCCATTGCCAGCTACCACCCGGTGAATTGCTGTTGAAGCTGATGGTGGCCTCGCCACTGGTTACATTTACGCTCTCGATGGACACTTCGGTCCAACTACTGGCAGTTGGTATATTGGCCGATTGGGTTGTACCGCCATGGCCGCTCACCTCCATGGTGGAGGAGTTGAAACCGCCGGAACTCTTAACACGGGCATACAGACTGTAAGAGCCATTGCTTAAGCCCGTTACGGTTTGGCTTGTTGTAACATCAAAGCTTGTATTATCATAATAATGGGTCGCGTGGTATGTGCCATCATAGGATCCACCATAATCTTGAGTCAGGTCGGCATCGGTATCTCCGGAACTATTCCATGAAGATATATTATCCGATGGACCGTCCGGGGCACCGTCCTCGAAACTCCAGTTTGCCAACAGGTTACCGCCGCCACTGCTTTGCGGCGTGGCTGATGCCTCGCCGGAATAGCCCGATTCGTTGCCGCTGCCGTCCTCGGCCGTTACCACGTAATAATAGGTGGTGCCGTTGGTCACGCTATTATCGGTATAATCGGAGTTGCTGACCAGCGAACCGTTAATTTGGCTGTAGCTGCCGC
>CAZKIR010000738.1:0-1545 GCA_964552835.1 uncultured Bacteroidales bacterium | reverse complement strand
ACCATCTCATAAAAATCATAATTCAACTTAGTTGTATATTTATTGCTACCAACTTGTACCCTGCCGATAACGATTTTTTCTTTTTATTGACCAACAACAGCCAAAAAGAATGGGTATTGGAAGAAATATATTTTGACGGGGAACTTTATACCGGGGATTATTTGTGCCTTAAGGGAACAATATTTGTTTTCTATGGTGATTCTTCCTACAAGACGATACCGCCAGCGTGCGATGGCGGCGATTTTTATACCAAAGCAGTTGACACTACCTTTGCCCTTGATGATAGTTTATTAATATTCGGCGGGGATACTTGTTATATTCAAAAATTGACCATGGATACCTTGAAATATTACTTGGTATCCAGGGTCGATTCGATCGATCCCCAGAATCCCGGGTATGATATCCATATGCGTATTGTCCTTGTTAGCACGGGCAATGGGGGCGTTCATAACCAAGCTTCAGGGGAAGAAAGAGGAAATGAAATCCTGATAGGCCCGAACCCATTTTCGGCCGGCCTCACGGTACGCTTCGGGGGCATGTATGACATGGGGCCGGGGGCTATTGAAGTGTATGATATAACAGGCCGCTTGGTAACCCGCGAAAAAAGGCCCCAGAAGACAAACAAGTTATTTATACACAGCAAACCGGGCATTTATATTATTAAGGTTAACATTGGCAAAAGGGTTTTGGTGAAGAAAGCCATAAAAAAGGCTTTTTAGCATATAATTGAATGGGATTGGTTTTAAGCATCCCATGGGTTAATCAATTGCAGCCCATCAATATTTCTAAAATCAGAAACATTACGAGAAACTAAGGAAAGTTCATAAACCAATGCGGTAGCGGCAATAATAGCATCGGGGAGTTTTAATTTATGCTTTTTTCGTATGTCGGCAGTCTTATATTTTATGGGCTGTTCCAGTTCAATGACCAGGGCATCGTCAATAAAATTGTGCAACACTTCCATGTCCTTTTCAGTTGCGGACTTCCAGCAAAGCAACTCAATCTCGGTAATGGCTGAAATTACCGGACGGGCTTCGTTAACCAGGTTGTCCATAAACTTTTCGCCCGAAGGCGGGAATTGTTGCTGAAGGTAATAAATTACCGTGTTTGTGTCCCAGATATATTTTATTCCCATGAGCTGCGCAAATCATTTAGTTGGTCATCAACTTCGTTAAGTGATTGCTTTTGCATCGCCCCTTTATATTTGGCAGCCCAATTTATAGCCCCTTCCTGTTGGGGTTTTTCTTTCCGTACACGAATTAGCTTCAAGAGTTCCATATCCTGTATCAACTTTACGGCTTTATCGTTTATTATATCTATTGTCAAAGTCTGCATCATATCTATAAATTATAAAAGGCCATATTACTGATAATAACTTTATAAATACAAAAATACATGATTAAAATATCATAAACAAGTAAAGTATTTTTTGTTTTATACTGATAATAAAGCCTAATGGTTTTGTTTTCTTGGGAATCCCGGGCAAAAAAGCTATATTTGGGAGTACTAAACGTTCTTTGAACACCTCGATGCCCACGGCCTGAT
>CAZKIR010000737.1:0-1560 GCA_964552835.1 uncultured Bacteroidales bacterium | reverse complement strand
GCATCTTTTGGCTTATTGCATTTTTGCTGTTTGCCCTATCGGCTGTGGGCTTTGCACTTGGTAAAGACTTTTGGTTATCTTTTGTTGTGCCGGCTCTTATTATTTCAGTTTTTCTTGTGATAACTACTTGGAGCGATGCCAAATACGGCATGATACCCAACCTAATTATTTTGCTTTTGGCTGTTGTTTCGCTTTCATCGTGCAGCATGAATAAGATGATTACCCGCGAAACAGAAGATATACTTAACGCCGCAAAAACATCTGAAAACGAAATTATTACAGAGGCGGCTATTCAGGTACTGCCTGCGCCTGTGCAACGCTGGATGCACAGCACCGGAATTATCGGAAAACCGGCAATGAATACTGCCCGTGTAAGTCAAAAAGCACTGATGAAAATGAAGCCGGAACAGCAGGATTGGCAAGCTGCCGAAGCAGAACAATACACCACCACGAACCCGCCGGCTTTTGTCTGGACGGTGAATATGAAAATGTTGCCATTGCTGAAAATCAGGGGGCGCGATAAGTTTGTAGCCGGTAAAGGCGAAATGCTCATTAAAATAAATTCGCTCATCAATGTAGTGAACGAAAAAGGCTCCCGAATGGACGAAGGCACGCTTCAGCGGTTTTTGGGCGAATTGGTTTGGTTTCCTTCCTTGGCTTTAAGCCCCTACATTAGTTGGGAAGCCATTGATGACACTTCGGCAAAAGCCACCATGTCCTACAAGGAAACTATCGGAAGTGGCACTTTTCATTTTAATGAAAACGGCGAGTTTGTAAAATTTGTCGCCTTTCGGTTCAAAGGCAATAAACCAAATGCAAAACGCTACCCTTGGGTGCTGACCGTAGAGGATTACGCTGTTTTTGAAGGTCTTAAAGTGCCTTCAAAAATGAAAGCCACCTGGAAACTCGATACAGGCGATTGGACCTGGTTAGATTTAGAGATTAACTCGATAGAATATAACATGAAATGATTAGTGCTCAAAAAGAAATAAATTAGACCAAACATAAACTCAATATTAAAAAAGGACGCGTCCTTATGAAAAATAACATTGTTGAACATTCTCTTTTGAAATCAATAATCTTGCATATTTTGCCCGGATTGTTAGGTGGTTTCCTATATTTTTTATTGGTTCCTTTAGTACGAGTAAATGGGTTTCCATCGGTGATGGCTCTATCTTTAGTGGGAATAATTGCTCTAATTCCTTTTGAATTAGGATTTTTGTTATATCAAAAACGGAAGACAAAGGTGAGCTTATTTAATGAACTGATAAGCTACACGAAACCTTTAAAAATTTGGCAATATTTTATTTGGATTTTATTGATTATACTTTTCTCCGGTTTTGCATTTAAGGCATTTAATTTTGTGTCTGATTTTATTATGACTCTCTTCACATGGATACCCTCCAATATGATAATAGATATGGGGCTTAGTGGCGAACATTCAAAATCAAAATTAATTATCACCTATGGTTTTTTTCTGATTTTCATGGTTTTAGTTTTACCAACTATTGAAGAGCTTTATTTTAGAGGCTATCTTTTACCAAGAATGCCTTTAAGGTT
>CAZKIR010000736.1:0-1570 GCA_964552835.1 uncultured Bacteroidales bacterium | reverse complement strand
GCCGCGGGTGCACGGTATAAATATACCGATGCTTCAACAGTAGCTGTACAGGGGGCTGGGTTGCCACCTTTTAACCCGGACGATTTTTATAATAATACCGACTGGACTTTTATTAACGATAGTGATGTATATGATGGCACACGCACCTTTGTGCAGGCAAAAATAAAGTTTAATACTGGTTATGATATTGGTAAATTGCTACAAACTCGCGAAAGACGACGTATTGTAGGAGACTTGGAGATAAACGCTCAGGATATGATCAACAAACGCGTGTATGACGACACTTTCTCCTATCACAGCAGCTCCTTTGATACGCATGGCTTTACTATAGAGCCTTATTTTAGCCTTATACCGCCCGAGGCATCGCACGTGGCCTTGTTTGTTAAGGTGCCTTTTCGCTCCTTGCTGCCAAAAGGCATTGAAGGCATCATAGTTACCGGTTTGGGAGTTAGCGCACACCGCGATGCCATGCCTGTGATAAGGATGCAGCCTTGTTTGCAAAACCAGGGATATGCCGCAGGTTACACTGCTGCCCAGGCAATAAATGCCAATCAATTGATACGATATGTGGATATAAAAATGATCCAGGAATTCCTGGTAAAAATTGGAAATTTACCCAAGGAGATCCTGAAAGAAAAAGAACATTATCCTCCTTCAGAACAGGACATACGCCTGGCAATTGATAAGCTGGACAAAAACTTTAACGGACTCGGCATCCTGTTGTGGCAAACGGAAAAATCATTGCCGCTAATGCGCAAAGCATTTAAAAATAGTACAGACAATGAGAAGAAATTCCTGTTGGCCCTGGTGTTGGCTTTTAATGGATATGATGATGGATGGGAAATACTCCGGGAAAAAATCGGCTCTTACAATCAATGGGATGAAGGCTGGCACTTTACCGCCATGGGACAGTTTGGCAGTTCCATGAGCCCTTTGGATAGCTTAATCCATGCCCTGGGCAGAACCAAACGTACCGAAGCACTTCCGGTGATAATGGAAAAAGCTAAACTATTAAAGCCCGAATATGCTTTTTCACATTTCAGGGCCGTATGTGATGCTTTTGAAAATATACAACATGCCAAAGCCACTGATATACTCTATAATTTATTAAACATGGAAGGGATTAAGGGGCATGCTATCACCAGCATGAAGGAATCAAGAAATAAAGTAGCGCCTGGATACATGGATGTCACCACCCGAAACGCTTCCCTTAAAGAACTTTTTTTGGCAAGGGCATTATATAAATGTGGCGATAAGCATTTGGCAGGTAAACAGATTTTAGAGAAGTATTCCACCGACTTAAGAGGGCATTATGCAAGACATGCAGCAGGGATTCTGAAAAGTACTTGATGTGTAGGGCATTTACCAAGCACCGTTGTGCCCAAGCTTCTGTGGATATTAAATTGCAGGTAACTACCCGGCAGTGATTACCGTTTGATCTGCCAATGATAGTAAAACGTTAAAACTTTACTGAATTTTGGTATCCATCACGGGCCTGGTTACCACTTGATGATTGACGAAACCTACCGTTTCCCCAGGCCGAATTTGCTTCATACTTAGCCAGTTAATC
>CAZKIR010000735.1:0-1589 GCA_964552835.1 uncultured Bacteroidales bacterium | reverse complement strand
AAAAAGTTAAAGGCGGTCCTTCCGAACATGGGTTTGATTATTCATATATTGTTCCGGCTTCGTTGGATATGGTACCCTATTGTTACCTACGGAACGGGAAAACGGTTGAAACGCCTGATTCATATACTAAAGGCCGTAATGAAGATGAACATGGACGTGGTGTTTTCTGGCGGGCCGGCCCTGCATCACCGAGTTTTGAATTTTCAGAAGTTTTGCCAAATTTTATCGATACAGCTTGTAATTATATTGCCAGGCATGTAAATAAAGAAAAACCGTTCTTTCTTTATTTACCTTTGCCAGCCCCTCATACTCCCTGGTTACCGAAAGAAGAATATAATGGCAGTTCACGTGCCGGGACTTATGGAGATTTTGTGGTTATGGTAGATGATATGATTGGTAAGGTTATTAGAAAAATCGAAAGTCTTGGACTAACTGAAAACACATTTATAATAGTGACTTCTGATAATGGCGCTGATTGGCGACCGGAAGATATCGAAAAACATGGACATAAGGCTAATTTTGTTTTTAAAGGGCGTAAAGCAGACATATATGAAGCAGGTCATCGTATACCTTTTATTGCCCGGTGGGATGGAGTTATCCCAAAAGGAAGTATTTCAGAAGAAACCATGTGTGCAACTGATTTGATGGCAACATTGGCCGGTATGTTAAATGTGCCGCTTAAGGAAGGATCTGCTGAAGATAGTTACAACTTGTGGCCGGCTTTTATCGGTAAATCTTATCAGAGTCCCATTCGAGATGCTACAGTTCATCAGTCATTACATGGTTTTTTGTCTATCAGAAAAGGTTCGTGGAAATTTACCCCTCACCGGGGAAGTGGAGGGTTTACGAAACCTGATTATATTAAACCTGATGAAGAAGAAGCTCCTGGTACTTTGTATAATCTGGAAGATGACCCGGGGGAACTAAATAACCTATATAAAGAAAAACCTGAACTCGTGCAGGAACTTTCACTTCTCCTTGATAAAATCAGGAAACAGGGTTATAGCCGTTCAAATTATCAATCAAATTATCAATCAAATTAAAGATTTATATTATGAAAACAAAAGCTATTGTAATATTTTTTTATTTTCAAATTCTTTTTGTAAAAATTGCAATATCGCAAAAAGGAAATGATAACCGTCCAAATATTTTGTTTATTTTCAGTGACGATCATGCCACCCACACTATTGGCGCTTACGGTGAAAAACACAATAACCCGGAATTGCAAAACTTTGTGAAAACGCCGAACCTTGACGGTTTAGCCCAACAGGGGATGCTTTTTACCAATGTGTTTTGCGGCAACTCTATTTGCGGTCCTAGTAGGGCGAGTATTTTAACCGGCAAACACAGCCACCTTCACGGGATGATCAATAACGATACAACCTTTAACGGTGCCCAGCAAACGTTTCCTAAGCTTTTGCAATCAGGTGGTTATCAAACTGCTTATATTGGAAAATGGCACCTGTTTTCCGATCCTACCGGTTTCGACCAGTGGCTGATTCTTGATAATCCCGGTCAGCAGGGAACATACTACAATCCCATTTTGGGTTCCCCCCAGGGACAGGAAAAAGTTACCGGCTATACGGCTA
>CAZKIR010000734.1:0-1590 GCA_964552835.1 uncultured Bacteroidales bacterium | reverse complement strand
AGCCTCAATCCCATCAAGGTAATATCGTCCCTTTGTTCCTCGCCGTTTTGGTGCTTGTTTAACGCCCCCGCGAGCCGTTGTTTTTGTTGTTCGGGCGGCAGTCCCGCGACTTCTTCCAGGAGCCCTTTCAAGCGTTTGGAGCCAAATCGTTTCCGGTGCTCGTTGTTTTGGTCGGCAAGGCCGTCGGAGCTTAGGTATAGGATTGCCCCCGGTTTTACCAAGGTTTCCTGGTCCGAGAAAGGGACATTGTTTCTCACGTGGCCCCCGCCAATCGATCGCCTTTGGCCCTTTTGCTCGGTAATGCCTTTACTGCCCGGCACGGCGATGTACAGGTCCCTTTTCGCCCCGCTATAACGGACTTTATAACCCTGTTGCCCCTTGGTTATTTTCGCGAGGCACACGTCCATCCCGTCCACGTTGTTTGTCTGGTCTTGTTTCAAGGCCCTGCGTATCATGCTGTCCAGGTTTTCCAGTATTTCTGCCGGGGCGTGGATTTGTTTTTCCCCCACGATCTCGTTCAGCACGCGGCTGCCAATAAGGCTCATGAAGGCCCCCGGCACCCCGTGCCCCGTGCAGTCTACCACCGCCGCGAAACAGGTATTGCCGTCGAGCGGGTAAAACCAGTAGAAGTCGCCGCTCACGATGTCCTTTGGTTTAAAAAGCACGAAGCTCTCGAAGTACTTGCCCATGTTTTCCTGCAAGGGCAATATGGACTGCTGTATGGTCTGGGCGTATTGTATTCCGCTTTTGATATGCTCGTTTTGCCTGGCCACCACCCGGTACACGTTGGCGTTGTCCAGCGCGATGGAAATATAGGATGCCAGGCTCTGGAGGTTGGTCAGGTCGTTTCGGGTATAGGCGTTTTTCTGGTAACTGTTGGCGGCGATAATGCCAATCCGCTTGTCCTCTACCGTTAAGGGTATATGGATGATGGATTTTGGCATATCAGAGGTGGAGGTGTTCGGGAGCGAGCCAATGTAATTTTGGTACTCGTTCTCTAGGTCGTTGACAAATACCACCTTTCGGTTGTTGAAGCACCAGGCCGACAGGCTGTTCTTGCTGTCGAGTGGCTTGGTGAAATAGGGCAGTTTCTTGCCCTTTTCCATGAACCCGTGGTATTCAATCAGGTTTTTCTTCTCGTTATAAATTCCGATGCCAAAGGCCGCGGTGTCCATCAGCGAGCCCACGTAATCGTAAATCATGTCGTTGATGGCGTCCAGTTTAAGGGTGGCCGTGATTTTTTGCCCGAAATCGCTCAATACCTGTATTTGTTGGTAAGCTGTTTCAATTTCAGCTTTTTGTTTTACTAGTGTGTCTTTTTGTGTTTGCAGTTCCTCGGCTTGTTGCTGCAGTTCTTCTGATTGGGCGAGGATTTCGTCTTTCTGGGTATTGAGCTCGGTGTTGGCCTTTTTTAGCTCGGCCGTGCGCTCGTTTACTTTTTGTTCCAGTTCTCGTTGACGGGCCTTCAGGGCATTTACCCGCCAGAAATAGAACCCCAGGGCGCTGCCCAGGATAAACACCGCGAGGCCTCCCCTGAACCACCAGGTTTGCCACCATGGGGGCAGGATGGTGATTTTTAGCGACCGGCCC
>CAZKIR010000733.1:0-1592 GCA_964552835.1 uncultured Bacteroidales bacterium | reverse complement strand
ACGGTGGCCGCTATCACTTTAACCCCGATGTTGAGCTCGAAAGTGTTAAAGTTGAAAAGCAAGTCGAGAAAACCCTCGCGAATCAGCTATGATCGTACCATCGGCCCCGCTTTCGATAAGCTGGACAACTGGTATGGCCGGACCTTGGGCTGGTGCCTTCACCATAAACTCCTTATCCTCCTGTTGGCCTTGTTTATTTTCGTGGGATCGCTTTTCATGGCGCGCGGCCTGGGCACGGAATTCATCCCCGAGTCAGACGAGGGGCGCTTGAGCATGAACATTGAACTACAATCCGGCTCACGGGTAGAAGAAACCGTTAAAACAGCCCGGAAAATCGATAAAATCCTAGACGATTTGCCAGAAGTTACATTGATATCTACCTCGGCCGGATCCGATGATGATGAAGCCGGGATCATGTCTATTTTTCAATCCACGGGCTCCAATATTATCAATTATAATGTAAAATTAAAAGATCTGGAAAACCGGGAACGTTCCATCTGGGAAATTGCCGAGGGGATACGGAAACAGATTGACCAAATTCCTGAAATTATCAATTATACTATCAACACGAGCGGCAACAACATGAGCATGGGGGGCAATACAGTGGATGTAGAGGTATTTGGCTATGACCTTGACAAAACCACCCTGTTGGCCAATCAAATTGCCAACCGTCTGGAAAACGTGAAAGGCGCCCGTGACATTGAAATTAGTCGCGAAAAAGCCAAGCCCGAGTTGCAGGTAGAACTGGACAGGGAAAAAATGGCTGCGGTGGGCCTTAACACCGCCATGGTATCCAATGCATTATACAATCGCGTGGCCGGCATGACGGCGACCCGTTACCGGGAAGGTGGCGAGGAATATGACGTGGTGGTAAGGTTTAAAAAGAAATACCGGAACTCTATTTCGGATATTGAAAACATTTCTTTACAATCCACCACGGGCAAGATGATCAAGCTTGGCGAGGTGGGAACGGTAAAAGAATACTGGTCGCCCCCGAACATCGAGCGCAAGCAAAGGGAACGGGTCGTTATCGTGTCCGTGAAGCCCTACAAAACATCCCTTGGCGAGCTGGCAGCCAGCATCGAGGCAGAAGTTGATAAGTTGGACGTGCCCAAGGAAATCCTGGTGGGTATTGGCGGCGCTTACGAGGATCAGCAAGAAGGTTTCATGGACCTGGCGCTGTTGCTGTTGCTTAGCCTGGTGCTGGTTTACATCGTGATGGCCTCGCAATTTGAATCCTTGAAGATGCCGTTCATCATCATGTTTTCCATCCCATTTGCCTTCACGGGTGTCATTTTGGCCTTGTTGATAACCGATACTACCTTGAGTATTATTGCCGGGCTGGGGGCCGTGATGCTTATTGGTATCGTGGTGAAAAATGCCATCGTGCTGGTGGATTATATTAACTTGATGCGCGACCGTGATTATGATTTGGACGAGGCCATCGTGCTCTCGGGCAAATCGAGGTTACGCCCGGTATTGATGACCGCTTTTACCACGATCCTGGGCATGTTGCCCCTCGCGTTAAGTACCGGTGAAGGGTCGGAAATCTGGAGCCCCATGGGCATTTCCGTGATTGGTGGGTTAATATT
>CAZKIR010000732.1:0-1593 GCA_964552835.1 uncultured Bacteroidales bacterium | reverse complement strand
CGTAAATATAAAGGTTGTCTTCGTCCCACTTGGCATTGAACGAGGCGGTAAAGTCGGTAGAATCGGGATAACTGCCTGAAGCAAGGTTTTCAATAGGTTCTAAATCGCTAGAATATTCATCACCTTCACCATCAATTTCGGCAGACCCCATCATGATGTCCATCGTGCTTGGTTCAGCACCCTTTAGCGTAACAGTTCCAATACCATCGCCACAGAAATTCATGTTGCCCATCACGGACCATTTCATGATATTATCCCTGTCATCGGCGTTATCATTGTCGTTGGCCGCTATTTCCAGGTTAAATTTCTGGCCGTTTACAGGTTTGAAGTTTTCTTCAATGCTTGCCCAGGGGATTTGGACCTCAATAGTGTAACCGTTTTCAGTTTCTTTTGAAGCTACCTTGTAATCAGCAATAGCACTGGTGGGGATCAAGTCTGACAAACGGCCGTCTTCGGTAAGATCGGCTGTTTCATCCAGCGCGTTCACGAATATTTTGGCATCGTCCATGCCACCGCACCAGCTTACCCATGAAGCAGCACGGAAACCACTTCCTTCAATCAGGCTAAGGGCGATTTCAAAACCGTCCCTGTCCCATACATTTAGTGAATCCTGAACGTTGATCGAATCATCCACTACTTCACCGTAAATATAAAGGTTGTCTTCGTCCCACTTGGCATTGAACGAGGCGGTAAAGTCAGTTGCACCAGGGATGGGGCCACTCGCCAAATTATCGATTGGTTCTAACTCCCTGGTATATTCAGTCCCTTCACCGTCAATCTCAGCAGAGCCCATCATAATATCCATTCTGTTAGTAACTGTTGAGCTAACACTTATGTCATCAAAATACCCGGCATCATTCCATGAACCAACTCCAATAGCGCCTTCCCCCTTGAACTGGTCATCTGAAATATTTAAAATCTCAACGCCATCATAAGAAAGGGTTACATTATTACCGGTACGGTTTATAATGATCTCATGTGCGATGGTATCAGGGAATAAGGCCAAGGTTTCTGGAATGTTCCAGTATAAAGTATCCAGTCCGCGCAGGCCCGTGCTGTCAGAAATATTTACTATGGTACTTGCTGTACCGTTGGCATTTAAGTTGATATAAGAGTAATTACCCGGATCAACATAACCAAAAATAAAGGCAACATCATAAGCTCCGTTATCTTTCTCAAAATCGGGTTTTGCAATTTTGAGAGAAGCTTTAAAATCGGTATAAGTAATTTTTTCCATTACAGCCACCGCGCCTAAAGCGCTTTCCTGTCCATTATTATACCCATCTCCAGGATTATACCAGGGATCTCCACTGGGGTGAACCGGGGAAATGTCACTGGTTGTAATAGCTAGTAAAGAGTCCCCTTGTGACTGCCATACAGAGGCATCATGCACGAAGGTGTAATTGACCGAATCACCATACACCTGATTGTCACTAAATTGCCCATCGTTTTGTGCAACAAGGGACATGGTTGATATAAACACAACCATTAGAAAAACCAAACAGAATTTAAATTTTTTCATAATAATTTAATTTTTAATTAATTAATTTTAGCCTTTTATTTAACTATGAATCTTTCCATGATAACATTGCC
>CAZKIR010000731.1:0-1595 GCA_964552835.1 uncultured Bacteroidales bacterium | reverse complement strand
CAAGAAGCCGGCATGAAGGTAAATTACTTGCAAGTTAAGTATCAATTTGCCGATAAATTTGATGTGGTCAATAATGATGTGATATTTAAAAACCTGAAGATTGTTGATCCAATGGATAACACGGCCTATTTAAATGGCCGCCTCATGCTAAGGCAATTTAAGAACGTGGCAGTTGATATAAACATCGATGTAAACAATATCCAAGTCTTTAACACGTCTTATCAAGACAATAAGGATTTTTATGGCCAGGCATACGCTAGTGGCCTGGTGCAGGTTTCCGGACCGGTTAAAGAAATTATCATGGATGTTTCGGCACGGACCGGACCAGGCAGTAAACTTTTTATTCCTTTAGGCCCAGGAAGAGAAGTATATGAAAACCAATTTATTAACTTTATTGGCGCCCGGGAGTCCGGGGATGGCCTGGAAGAATACGTGGAAGTGTATAGTGAAGAAACCAAGGGATTGCAGCTTAATATGGACTTACAAGTGACACAAGACGCGGAAATTGAGTTGATTTTTGATTCCAAAACTGGCGATGTAATAAAGAGCCGGGGGAGTGGTAACTTGAACCTTCAAATATCGCCCACCGGGGAATTTGATATATATGGGGATTATGTAATTCAGGACGGTAGTTACTTGTTTACACTGAAAGATATTATTAACAAGCGTTTTAATGTTGAACAAGGAGGAAAAATACGGTTTAGCGGTGATCCCGGGGAGGCCACCATCAATTTAAAAGCCGTGTATTCTTTGAAAACGAGGTTATACGACCTGGTATACGAGCTGGTTGTTGATAACCCAAGAAAAGCTGAACAGTACAAGAAAAAAATCCCGGTTGAATGCCAGATATACCTTTCGAATAACTTGAGTAACCCGAATATTTCGTTTGATATCGTGTTGCCCAATGCCGAGGCCGAGACCAGGCTTGACTTTCAAAATGCATTAAACAAGGGGCTTGCCGTGAACGAAACCAGCAATGATCAAATTATCAAACAATTTTTGTCCCTTCTGGTAATCAACCATTTCATGCCCAACCCGAATATATATATTGACCAGGCATCTACTAGCCTGGGTTTTAGCACTGGCATCGGGTATACCAGTGCCATGGTAACAACTACTGAAATGCTCTCGAACCAGCTTTCCAACTGGTTGTCACAGATAAGCGATGAATGGGATTTGGGCTTTAATTATCGACCGGGCGATCAAATTAGCCGGCAACAAGTAGAAGTGGCTTTATCAACCCAGTTGTTAAATGATCGGATTATTATTAACGGAAACGTGGACCTGGCTGGAAACGAAACCGAAGAGAGCAACATCGTGGGTGATTTTGATGTGGAATATAAAATTACTAAATCTGGCAAACTACGGGTAAAAGCTTACCACCGTACAAATGACCGAATTTATGATTACTCGCCCCATACCCAGGGCATAGGTTTGTTTTACAGGGAGGAGTTTGGCAGTTTTTCCCAACTTTTTGGAGAATACTGGAACAACCTCTTTGGAAGGCAAATTAACCCGGGGACAGGCAATTAATTTATCCGGTTCTACCACGAATTTAATGATAACTTGCAATTTGTTTATATGTAGTTGAAATA
>CAZKIR010000730.1:0-1598 GCA_964552835.1 uncultured Bacteroidales bacterium | reverse complement strand
TGGCTACTGCCGCAAAAACCATGAAAAATATTACACGTAATGTATAGGTCATAAGGCTTATATGTTAAAGAAGTTTGTAATATCGTTGTCGTTAAACTGTGTAAGGAAATCTTTATTGATTTCAAACAGCTCTTCCAGCGCTTTTTCAGCCACGTTGGCATCAGGTACCAGCGGGTTGTTGACCAGGGCCAGGTAAGCTGACTTGATATCGCCTTCAACAGCGGCTTTGGCAGCAAGCATTTCATAGGCTTTTACCTGGTTTAACAAGCCCGCGATACTAACCGGGGTTTCCTCGTTCACCACGGGATACACACCTGAGCTATTAATTACACAATTTGTTTCAACGGATGCATTATCGGGTATGCCTTTTATCGCGCCATTGTTTCGCGTGTTCACGATGTGCACATCGTTGCCGTTATTGTGGATGCTTTTTATCAGTTCAACGGCAATTAATGAATAATGTGCACCACCTCTTTTGCTGAGGATTTCAGGTTTAGTAACCAGCGATTTGTCCTGGTACATTTCCAACAACTGGTTTTCTACTTCCATTACTTCCTCTGCACGGGTTTTTTCGGCATTTTTCTTGCTTTCAAGTACATCCCGTTGGTTGTAAAAATGCAGTAGATAGCCATTTGGTATCATGCCCAGTGATTTGATAAGCAATGGGTTAAAATGTTTCTTGGGCATGTTGGCATGCTTGCTGATATCCATGAAATTGTCCAGTATTTTTTGGGTCACGTCTTTATCCCTGAGCATAACTTTTTTAATCCATGAAAAATGGTTAAAACCCACGTAATCAAGAAAAATATCTTTTTCAGAAGGTTCGTTCAGGATTTTCGAGAATTCAATTTTTGTCCCCCAGGGATAATTGCACAAACCAATCCACTTAATATCATTATAATAATCGATAAACACCTGGCTGTTGATGGCCACGGGATTGGTAAAATTAATCAGCCAGGCCTTATTGTCGTTTGCACGAATTTCGTTCACGATTTCCCTAAGCACCGGGGCCGTGCGCAAGGCTTTGGCAAACCCTCCTATTCCCACCGTTTCCTGGCCAATCATATCATATTTTTGGCCCAGGAGGATGTCCTTGTGCCTGGCTTGCATCTGGCCAACCCTTATTTGGGTCAGTACATAGTCAGCATTTTTTATGGATTCTTGTAAATCGGTAGATAATTGAATTTTGATACCGGCCTTTTTATGGTCGATCATGCGTTGGCAAAATGCCCCGACTATCCCGAGCCGTTCAGGGTCAATATCCATAAATGTAATATCTTTCACGGGAAGAGATTGATCCATTTTTGCCTCGATGATCCCTTCCATTAATTCGGGGCTGTAGGTACTGCCCCCGCCTATCACTGCTATTTTCATATAATTATTTTTTATAAGGTTTCTATTTCTATTTTATTTAAAACTTCACTCGTGTCAACATGCCCCAGTTGAAATGCATGCAAGATAGAACCGTATACAGGCGGCGATTTTACCAGCCGTATTTCGGGCTGTGATCCCGTCATGATTTCAATTGTTTCTTTAAATAAAGGTAACAGGCCAAAATGTTGAAAAACACCGCCACCAACAACAATTGGCGCATTTGT
>CAZKIR010000729.1:0-1600 GCA_964552835.1 uncultured Bacteroidales bacterium | reverse complement strand
ATCCTTGGCTCAATAACATGGTGGTGGTTGTCATTTAATAAATAACCGCTATATCTTACACCAAGGTTTGTAATCAAGTGTTTACTATCTATTTTGTCCTCCGCGTAAAACGCGTATTCGATAGAGTTAATTTTATCAAGTGTATCTTGAGAATTGCCGTGAATATTATACATGAACATATCATTACTGACTTTTGGTTGATAAATATGATAGGTTATGTTAGTTCCCATTTTTATGTCGTGGTTATTATTGGGTTGATAATCTATATCCTCTTTAATAGAAAAATCCCTGATCATTGAATTGATTTTTTGTTTGGATTGCTTTTTTTCAGTAATATCCCCCTTCGACTCTTCCCGGCTCATTGTTCTATCGTTAAAATAATTATAGCGAGTGAAAGCCACGGTGGTATTTGAAAATAGAGAAGGGGACATTACCGAGTTCCACCTGGCTGATACAACTTGGTTGCCCCAACCAAGGTTATATTTTCCACTTGTTTTTATCTTTGTAGAATCAAGTATGCTTTCATCCTTATGTTTTTCAAAATACTTGTCTTGGCCCAGATAGGCGTTCAAGTAGATGCGGTTTTTTTCTGATAATTTATAATTTATTTTCGCGTTCAAGTCATGAAAAAAGTATCCAAAAAGCGAACCATCACCATATGCATATTGAAAAGGGTAAGTTATTAGATCAAGATAGGTACGCCTGCCCGAGATGATAAATGAAGCTTTGTCTTTAACGAGAGGCCCTTCAAATGTAAGTTTAGAAGATATAGTACCCAGCGAAAATTTGCCCCCAAATTCCTTATCATTTCCATCTTTCATTCGAATATCAAAAATCGAAGAAGCCCTCCCACCATACCTGGCCGGGAAATCACCCTTGTAAAGATTTGCACTCTTTACGGCATCAGGGTTAAACACCGAGAATAGTCCGAAGAGATGGTTCACGTTATAGATTGGCACATCGTCAATCATGAACAAGTTCTGATCAGCATTCCCCCCTCTTACATAAATATTACTGGTCCCTTCCATGCCCCGTTGAACCCCGGGAAATAACTGTAATGATTTAAGCAAATCCTGTTCGCCTAATAAATAAGGTATCTTCTCAATATCCTTCATGAGTATTTTTACTTCACTTAGTTGGCTAAAATTTTTCTTGTTTGTAATTACTACTTCCTTTATGTTGGACGGGGAACTAGCAAGATCAATATTTATAGAAGTATTCTTTACATCAGGCTCTAAAAAATAGCTTTTATGCCCTATATATGAATACTTTACGACTGATTGACCGGTAACCTGTAAATGATAGAAACCATAACTATTGGTTACTGTACCAGCCCTTTTTATTGTATCATAAATATTTACTCCAATCAATCTTTCCCCGGTAGCTGAATCCGATACAAAACCGGAAAGTATAAATGATTTTGGTTGAGAGACGATGGAAGTGATGGAGATAATGGTAAAGAAAAAAAGAAAAAATAATCTGGCCATGAATCAATTGTTTTCAATAACAAAGATAAATCAATATTCTTGAAAAAAAATGTTATAACGATTAAAACACCCTCCAGGAGACTATATTACCCATTTTTCTTGCACGTGCATTC
>CAZKIR010000728.1:0-1604 GCA_964552835.1 uncultured Bacteroidales bacterium | reverse complement strand
ACTTTCTGTCCATTGTCCATACGAATCGCCCTGGCAAATCTCAAGCTTGTTGGCTTTATTGTAAAGCGCTGGGATTAAACCAATGATGGCCCGGTGATGGGCAGAAAATTGCCCCATGGAATCAATATCAAAATAGCCACGGGTGCCACAGCAAGAATAATTCGCGAAAAATTTCCCATCGGCATTGTACCCGTCCACGACCCAGAAATGGCCTTTCCACGAGCCAGGTTCATCCAACGCGGGGCTATCTTCTGTCCGTCCATCAATAATAATAGGCCTTCCGGCACTCAATTCATGCTTAAATAGCCGAACCCATTCTTCCCGGATGAAATCATTCCGATAGAAAACCTCTGCCGTGGGCTTAAAATAAAAATATTCTGCCAACGCCCCCGGGATTCGACATATCCCGTCGGTGGTACCAGTAGAAATCTTCGCGTCCATACTTGCACAAGCATACATTAGTTTAGCCACTTCCGAGTATTCTTCTTCTTTAGCCCCTTCGGGCAAGCTATATGGCATTGCCTGATAATCCAGGAACAAATTTTTAAAATCACATGAAAAAGCATTGCCAAAAATATTATCGGTTTGAATATACCCGTTCCCGTTTGACGCATGTGACCAATAATGGATTATCCTGGCCATGGCCGTTGGGCCGCAACCAATCCCCAGGTGACCACCGGGACCGCTTGCATCCAATGGCATATGGGCATTGTATGGCCAACTAAACGTTTGCCAATCGTTTGGCACGAGCGGGGGCACGCTGTCTTTCACGTCAATTTGCTCATTGGTTACGATAACCGTATATTCCCGTTTGATACCCTGGTCACTCATCAATTTATACGTGACGGGCATAGAAAAATCATTTACTGTCAGCCCGCTCTCCTGCTGGACATCCCCGATTGTCAAGCGCACGTTTTTAGAAAGTTCGAAACGGGCAGCGAGGCTGTCTAACTGATAATAAAAAGGCAGTTCTACCCAAATCGAATCCCCCTTGATTTCCCCAGCAATTTCTTGGATAGAATACGAAAATATCCTATCAGTCATTTGAACCAGTTCCACATCTAACCAGGAAACGGGGTCTATCCAGTAAACACCTCCTGCTGATAACACGTAATTCGAATTTCGTTCCAACCGGTTTCCTAGCCTTGCCTTGCAATGGACCCCCTCGTGGTCAGGATCGTCGTTGTCGCCCACCACGAGATCAAACCCTATTTTGCCCGCTTGGTACGGGCTAAACGAACTTAAAAGCAACGCGAAAGGAAATTTTGCTTCCAGTGCCCATCCCCCGGATATTTCAGCGGTAACAAAATCAACCCCGGCCAACAAGGCAGCGTGATCCCGATCCAGCACTTGCCCACCGATGTTCACTACATCAGCATCGCGTGTAAACATGAACTGGTAATCGTTCGCGTCAAAATAATTGGAATTATCATGATAAGTACCTTCCACGAGATCCATGTCAAGCATTATATCAAGATGATCATTAAGATTTTGTTGCCCCCCGGCCACGCTGGTTACCTTGTCGGGATCCGCGATTTCCGCGTACACGTAAAAACTTTCTTCATCCCATGCCACGTGCACGTCAGCGCCAAAATATTGATCCG
>CAZKIR010000727.1:0-1605 GCA_964552835.1 uncultured Bacteroidales bacterium | reverse complement strand
TAAACTGTGTTTTGTATAATATAAATATTTAACCACTAAAATAAGGGTAATACCATTTTTTTATGTACATTTGATACAAAATATACGGCTCCGCTGGGGCGTTGCGCCCTGAAGGGGCAGGTTATTGGTTTTGCCATTAACTATTAAGCTGCCCTTTCAGGGCGCGTGGTCCGTGTTCCATTCTATATCCCAAGGCAATGCCTTGGGCTGAATTAAGCTGCCCTTTCTGGGCGGGAGTTTCAGGGTGGGGTGGTGGCTTGTAGGATTTTATAGAACGCTGACAGCGTTTAAATACCAGGATATTATCATAAATACAACCATGCTTTCCGAGGGATTGGAACAGGTTCTTTTAGTAGTTAATAAATATTGAACTATTATTTAATATCTCAACGCCCAGCATATTCTGCATTTCTTCTTGTTTGGTGCCTATAATCAAGTGCACATGGTTGGTCATTAAAACCCATGTATATACAATTAACCCTTTTTCTTTTATGCAATGCCCAATACTTTCTATAAAATTGCTTTTTTAAGAATCCCTGCATAAATTTAATCACCAGGCTCATGCCAGTCAACTTTATATTTCAGTTATTCTTTTTCGAAATATCTTTTTTCATGGCATGCATCTTGCTATTTTTGTTGACTGTTACTTCTACTTTAACCCGTTTGATTGAACTAAAAAATAGCATGAGCAATATATTCCAACTCGAATCATTATACAAGCCCACGGGCGATCAACCAGAGGCCATAAAGCAAATCACGGAAGGCATTGTCCGGGGGGAAAAGTACCAGACATTGCTTGGTGTTACCGGTTCAGGAAAAACCTTTACCATGGCCAACGCGGTGGCCAACGTGCAACGGCCTACCCTGGTGTTAAGCCATAACAAGACCTTGGCCGCGCAATTATACGGGGAATTCAAGCAATTTTTCCCTAACAATGCCGTGGAATATTGGGTCTCTTATTACGATTATTACCAGCCCGAGGCCTACATGCCCGTGACAGACACGTACATAGAAAAAGACCTCTCTATTAACGAGGAAATAGAAAAGCTCCGGTTAAGCACCACCTCCTCCCTCCTATCCGGACGTTCTGATGTACTGGTGGTATCTTCGGTTTCCTGCTTGTACGGCATCGGGAACCCGGAAGATTTCCATAGCAATACCATTAAAATCCAACGGGGCGACAAGCTGGGCCGGGACCAGTTTTTACGCGACCTGGTAAGCTCGCTCTATAGCCGCAACGAGTACGAGTTTAAACACGGTACCTTTCGCGTGAAAGGAGATACGGTGGACGTGTTCGTGGCCTATGGGGATTTTGCCTACCGGGTAACTTTCTGGGGCGATGAAATCGAAGAAATACAATCTATCGACCCGTTTTCAGGGGCTTCGATTGAAGATTTGGAACATGCCGTCATATTCCCGGCCAACCTGTTCGTGACAACCAAAGAACGTATGAATAATGCCATTAGGCAAATACAAGACGATTTGCACGAGCAAATACAGTATTTCAAAGATCAAGATAAAAATTTTGAGGCCAAACGGATAAAAGACCGGGTGGAATATGACCTGGAAATGATAAAAGAGCTGGGCTATTGTCCTGGCATAGAA
>CAZKIR010000726.1:0-1608 GCA_964552835.1 uncultured Bacteroidales bacterium | reverse complement strand
AACCTTGTTGGCAACCTGCAAGCTGGCGGGCCCGCTAAGGCGGATAAGGGCAATCGCCGCGGTCCCGGGTGCCGTCGCGATGGCACAAATGGTGTCCTTGTTATCCTTCATGGCAATCTTTTGTTGCAAATTTACAAAGGCTAATTGACAAATGGAGAGGAATTCCTTTTTGTTTTACATGCCCTTGGGGCCTTATTTTTAATTAATTTTTACTTGCCTTACATGATGATTTAAGTAACCGCGCTAAATAAATAATAATTAGATTTTTACATTCAATTGTTATTTTCAGTTCTTTCCATTTTATTTAGGCCCCTCCCCTCACCTGCCTTGCTGGATAAACAAAATCATGGAAAATACGTATCTTTGTAAAAGATTAAAAGGTATTAAATTATGATTAAAATAAAAACTATGAATGAATATTGCCCGATATTACCTGAGAAAGTTGATGAACATACTACCCGGTTAAATGCATTATTTACCGTGGGTTTGGTATCGGTTTTCCTTTTTTCCCCTTACAAGTGGGCCCTTTTCTTGCTAATGGGCGACTTTTTGCTACGTTCTTATTGGAAAGGGCGGTTTAGTCCCGTGAAAAAAGGAAACCGGTTAATCCTAAAGATTTTTAACGTGAAGCCCAGCTTGATCAACGCGGGGCCAAAAATTTTCGCGGCCCGGCTTGGCCTGATGTTTTGTATATTAAGCAGCATGTTTTTTTTAGCAGGTTTTTTTAAGGTGGCTGTTGCCATTGCCGGGCTGCTTGGCTTTTTTGCCTTGCTTGAAGGCGCTTTCGGGATATGCGTGGCTTGCAAAGTGTATCCCTATCTATTTCGTGATTAGGTGTTTGATTGGTTAAGGACAGCCGGGGGGCGGTAACGATCGCTTCCCGGCTTTTTTTTAAAATTACAATATCATAAATGACGGGTATATTCCCCTAAAACGAATCAAAAATTGAAAAATGGGGGTAAAAATGTTGATTGGAATACATCCCAAAACCTACGTTTCGTCCCTCACTAAACATTCAACATTCACCAAAAACACAAGTCTTTTACCCGTATACAGGCTAGCACCCACAACCACCACATTGTCCATTATCTTGCTTGCTTTCGCCTTCACAGCACCCGTGTTCATCTTGCTTGTCATCACAACCAGCATTACAACCGCGGCCACAGGCATCATGCACGTGGCCATGTTGCAATTCTTCGGCCGTTGCTTCGCGTATATCCACGATTTCGCCGCTAAAATATAATCCTTTGCCGGCAAGGGGGTGGTTAAAGTCCATGAGCACTTCTTGGTCTTTTATTTCTTTCACGAGCCCACGGTGCCGGTTACCGGCTTTATCTTGCATTATAATGGAACGGCCAACCTACATTAACTTGGTGTCAATTTCACCGTTTACCTGAAAAGCTTCTTTAGATAGCTGAATCAAGGCCTGCTGATCGTAAGGGCCATAGGCATCATCAGCTCCCAGTTTAAACGAAAAGCCCCCGCCAGCTTCTTTTCCATCCAACTGGGATTCAAACTTGGGCAACAAATTGCCCTTGCCGTGCAAGAACACCAGTGGACGATCTTTTCTTACTTCTTCCAGGATTTTCCCGTTTTCATTTTCTTCTT
>CAZKIR010000725.1:404-1614 GCA_964552835.1 uncultured Bacteroidales bacterium | reverse complement strand
GATATCGCTTATCTCGAAGTCATAATCATCCCCGTCCATTAATTTCAGGTTATTGATCAATACCCTGAAATTGCTTGTTTGATTTACACCATTTTTATAGGCATATACCCGCAGGTAAATTTGATCCCCGGCAAATTGGGAAAGGGAAGTGGAAAACGGGGTATAGTCCGCGTTATTCGTGTGGTTCCCACGCACGATGGAATCAATGGTCACCCAGTTATCCTGGCAATCGGTAGAGGCTTGCACGAGGACCGTGTCGCCCGCTCCCAGGATATTGGTATCTGCCATCGCTAAATCCTGTGACTCGATCAAGTAATAAAAAATCAATCGACTGTCCGAAGTAATATTGTCCAGAAGCGGGGAAGTGGTCATGGCCTCATCACCATCTCCCAGAATATCTGAACGCAATACCTCGCTATTATAAAAAGAAAAACTATTGTTTGCCCACGCGTCATTGTCATATCCACCGTCCATGGTTTCCACTACCGGCAAATCTTGTGGTGGGCTGAATGTCCTGTTCAGGGTGGCTTCATCATTCGAGTTGTCGGCATCACCTGAAAGTGTCGTGTAGGCAGTAAACTCGTATGGATCATTGTCGAAAGTAGAAAGATCATAATTGGTCACGAGGAAGGTGTCCACCTCGCCATCGCCTGCGCCCACGAAGGAAGGAGGCGTTAACGAACCCGTGTAGGTGGCATTATAGATAGTGGTTAATTGAGTGACCGGGTTATAAACCTGTAGCTCAACAGGTACGTTGCTTGCCGAGATAAGCCCGTAGTTCTTAACGGCTACCATGATGGAATCGTTGGTTAGGCCTTTGCAGGGATACTCGGTAAATATTTCCGTTATCCCAACATCAACGCCCCTTCGAATGGTCATTTCATCTAAACGGAAGATCAATGTATTATCGGTTATCACGATAAACCGGATAATAATGGTTTCCCCATCATACCCGCTTAAATTCATGAACACGCCATCGGTAAATTCTCCGGGCCTGCCCTGGTAGATTGTATCCTTCGTGGCAAACGAACTGCAACTGGTGCCCACTTGCACAATCACTGTATCACCTGCATCAAAGGTGCTGTTTTCTTCATAACCAAAATAATAGCCCGTTTGGGGAATATAAATCTTGGGAGAAGAAAAGGTATCGGTCTCATTATTCAAACCACACCGCAATTCTGAACTGCTTATCGAGTAATTGCTAAAATCA
>CAZKIR010000725.1:0-394 GCA_964552835.1 uncultured Bacteroidales bacterium | reverse complement strand
ATTTTAGCCCCTCCTCGTCAATTGAACCAGAAAAATCTTCGAAGTAAGGAACATCAAGTGGTGTAGCCTGGGTAGAAATGGTGTCAATGTAAGGAATGTCGTTGGAATATCCTGCCACGTCCGTTTCGGCTTCCATGATATAATCCCCTGGCGAGGTGGTCGAAAAATACCCGATCACCGTATCAATACTGGTTAAGCCGGGTAAAGTTTGTTTTAAGGTATCACGCAGGGTAGTTGAACCATTTATTACCACTTCCACGGGAATATCCGTTGAAATGGGGTTAGATGTACTATTGGTAATCGTAACAACAATAGAATCAGCATCCTGTCCACAATTGGAACACCTGGTAGGGTGCACGATATCGGTTATGCCCACGTCGGCCATCGCCCTAAA
>CAZKIR010000724.1:0-1617 GCA_964552835.1 uncultured Bacteroidales bacterium | reverse complement strand
TCGGCTTTTGACGCCCCCGTTTTTATGCCAGGTTCAGCTTTGTTTTCAGAACTAAAGGCCTTGTACCACCGGGCCCGGTTTTCCAGGATGTTTTGTATCTTAATTACCAGGTAGTTCATGTCAAAGGGTTTTTTAATGTAATCGTCGGCCCCGATTTTTACCCCCTCGTGCCAACTCTGCTCGTCGCTTTTTGCCGTAAGCAAAATAACAGGTATATGGCCGGTCTGCCAGTGTTCTTTCAGCTCGTGGCACAAGGCAAAACCGTCCATCCCTGGCATCATGATATCGCTTACCACCAGCTCAGGCAGTTTTTGCAGGGCCAGGTCCAGCCCCTTTTGGCCGTCTTCGGCATGCATTGTATGAAAATATTGGCCCAGTTCTTCTATCAGGAAACCGCGCAGGTCATCGTTGTCCTCTACAACCAGGACCGTTGAGTCTTTGAACTTGTTGTGAAACGGGGGCTCCTCAATATCCTGGCCAGTTGAAAGGCCATCTTGTATTTGCCCGGCCATTGGTTCCCCGGGGGCTGCCTGTTTTGGGCCGCCCCCTTCAACGGGGAATTCCAGGGTAAAGGTAGTCCCTTTCCCGGGCGCGCTTTCTACCTTGATGTCCCCGTTAAGGATTTCGGTAAGTTCTTTAGCCAGGGCCAGGCCAATCCCGGAACCCTGGGCCTTGTAGGCCGATTTTGAACTGTCGCTGTAAAAGCGCTCGAAGATATGTTCCTGCTTTTCCCTGGGGATACCGGCCCCGTTGTCGGCCACTTTTATGACAAGCGCGGGTTGTTTACCGGCAGGTTTTTCAATGGATGCCCTAAGCTCTATTTTCCCGTTTTCACCCGTGAACTTGAACGCGTTGGAGAGCAAGTTTGCCAGTATTTTCTCCAGCATGTCCTTGTCGGTTTCCACCACGGGGTTTTCCCCTTCAAAAGTAAACAAGTATTCAATCTTTTTCTGCTGGGCCTCCATGGAGAACGAACCGTGGGCGCCATGCAGGAATTCCTTGATGTTTACCGCTTGCAGGTCGGCTTTTTGCGCACCGGTATCGATCTTCCGGAAATCGAGGACCTGGTTTACCAACCGCAGCAAGTGCCGGGCATTGTGGTTTACAATTTTTAGTTTTTTAAGCATTTCTTCATTTGGTACGTTGGCCTGTAGCAATTTTTTTACAGGGCCAAGGATCAGGGTAAGGGGTGTACGCAATTCATGGGAGATATTGGTAAAAAAACGGAACTTCATCTGGTCTGTCTCGTGCAGCTTGGTGGTTACCCTTATAATTTCCTCGTTTTTGCCAACAAGCTCCTTGTTTTGTTTTTCAAGGGCGTCTTTTTGGGTTTGCATTTCCTCGGCCTGTTGGCTTATTTCCTCGTTCTGGGTCAGGATTTCCTCGTGTTTTTCCTTGAGTTCCATGTTGGCCCTGGTGAGCTTGTTGTTGGCATAGCGGAGTTCTGCCGTGCGCTCGCTTACTTTTCTCCTGAGCAATTTCTGGCGGGCCCGCAGGGCATAGAGGCGCCAGTAATAAAACGAGACAATGGCCCCTGCAATAAACAGGGCAAGGCCCGCGCGGAACCACCAGGTTTGCCACCATGGGGGCAGGATGGTGATTTTTAGCGACCGGCCC
>CAZKIR010000723.1:0-1618 GCA_964552835.1 uncultured Bacteroidales bacterium | reverse complement strand
TTAGCCTGGTAGCTGACGTGCAAGGCATGGCCCGCTCCCGTGAAAAAATTAGTGGGCACATGAATGGCCAGGTACAGTCCATATATTATCACCATAAAGTGTACAAGAATATTTTCCTTGAAGGGGATTTCACGGAAGAATTTTTTAATGGCAAGGTGTCAATTAAAGATGAAGATGTTCAGTTTTCTTTTAAAGGGCTACTGGATTTTTCGGACGAGGTGCCCGAGTATAGCTTCACGGCAAGCTCGGAATACATGCACCTTCACGAGATGCATGTTATGGAAGAAGATAGCGTGTTTTCGCTAAAATTTGACATGAAAGCTAACTTTCGCGGAAATTCCATCGACAACCTTTCTGGATACTTGAATATAAAAGACACGGAAATTATACGGGGAGAAAAGTCATTGAAATTAGATTCATTGCAATTAAGTGCCCGGGAATTGCAAGGAAGAAAAAGCCTTAGGCTTTATTCTCCATTTTTAGTAGCTAGTGTTCAAGGAAATTATAATTTCGTAAGCTTTAAACCCGAGTTAAAAAAAGTACTTGCATTTTATTTTCCCGCGCTCCATGCCAACCTGTCCCCGGCCATCGAAACGGAGGTGGATACAACCAACGCTTTTCAATACGAGATTTATTTTAGAAACATGGCCCCGCTTACCTCTTTCTTGCTTCCTGATTTAAACGTGGACGATAGCAGCCATGTAAAAGGACGGTTTATTTCGAGAAAGAACGAGATATGGGTTGAGGCAAACTTTCCAAAATTACAATACAAGGATCAGGTTTTCGATTCGTTATTGGTATACGGTGGCGCCAGGGATACCACGACCCGACTGTTGGCCAGGGCTGCACAACTAACTATTGACGAGGACGTGCAATTTAAACGTTTCATGTTTAACATGTCTTCATTGTATGATACCTTGTACCTTGATGCCGACTGGGACAAGCAAAAATACTTGTTTACGCCAACGAGAAGGGGCAAGCTGGCGGCTAATTTGATACTCGAGAACGGGAAACAAGAGTTTAACCCGGTCATTATCATGGATATATTACCGGCTAAGTTTAGCCTATATAATTCTCACTGGGAAATTGCCAAATCGTCTATACGGTTTGACAGTACGGCCATCGTTTTTGATAAACCTTTCTTGATGAAGGAAGAAGAAAGATATTTAAGCGTCAAGGGAGCTATTTCTGAAAGGCCGGGCGATACATTGTATGTTTCTGCCCAAAAATTAAATATAGGGTTCTCCAACCAGTTTATCAAATCGGATAAATACGTTTTTGACGGCTGGTTAAGCGGCGACCTGGAATTATCCGGGGTTTTTTCAAACCCTTTGTTTATATCCGATATTGATATAGAAGATTTCAATATTAATGAAGAGCCCTATGGAACCCTGGGTTTGCTTAGTACATGGAGTGGCCAACAGGAAAAAATCCATGTATTTTTAAGCAACGGATCATCAAGCGATCGAAAAATAAGGATTGTAGGGGATTACCTGCCCCGGGCGAAAACAGTTGATTTTGACCTGGACATGGAAAGAATCCCTGTAAATATCCTTGAACCCGAGATACAAAAAACTTTCTCGGGTTTGTCCGGTACGTTCAACATGGACATGGAAGT
>CAZKIR010000722.1:0-1621 GCA_964552835.1 uncultured Bacteroidales bacterium | reverse complement strand
CGCTTGACGGCAACCCCAGCGGCACTTACGCGATAGCCAGGCACCAGTGGACAGGCGACACCCTTTACCTGGACAATGCCCGCTTGCAAACACCCGTCTTCAATAACGACGTGGCCGGCAATTACAGCTTGCAATACACGGTTACCGACGTGAACGGCTGCCAGGACACGGATACCATCTCCATCGTGAACTACGCCCTGCCGCGGCCCAATTTCAGCATGTCGCCCGGTAAAGGGTGTTCGCCACTGGACGTGAATTTCACGAACAATTCTTCCAACGCGGTGTCCTACACCTGGCATTTTGGCGACGGGAACTCGTCCACGGAAGTGAACCCCTCGCACCAGTTCGTGAACCAACGCACCACCACGTGGAATGTACCGGTGAACCTGATAGGGACATCAAACCAAAATTGCGTGGACAGTAGCTTGAAATTCCTGCCCGTGTACCCGGAAATGACAGATCCCGTAAAAATTGATGATACCATTGGCTGTTCCCCCTTCACGGCCAATTTTACCGGCCAGATGAGCGGCGTGCCAAACGAGGGCTATGCTTGGGACTTTGGCGACGGGGAAACCGCCAGCTCGCCCAACCCCTCGCATATTTTCGAAAACCCCCGCGACGACATGGATACCAGCTACCTGGTAAGCCTCACCCGCACCTCCGACGACAATTGCACCTATACCGTGGATCGCGGGGTACACGTATACCACAAGCCCCGGGCCGCGTTTGAACTGGATACTGCCTTTGGCTGCCCGCCCTTTACCGCGGAAATCACCAACACCTCCTCTGCCGACGTGGTAAGCAGCGTGTGGGACTACGGGGATTTCAACATTGAAGAAAACAACCAGCAAAGTTTTCATTACACTTACGAAAATAATGGTTCCCGCCCGGATATTTACGACATCCTGCTCACGGTAGAAAACCAGCATTGCACGAACTTTACCTCACAAAAGGTAACGGTATACCCGCGTGTGGAAGCCGGTTTCACGGCCGATCATACCGAGGGGTGCAGCCCCTTGTTGGTGACCTTCGAGAACAGCTCGGTGGGCATACTCTTTAACCAGGCAAGCTGGGACTTTGGCGACGGGGGGCAATCGCCCCGGTTCAGCCCCAACCACGAGTTTAAAAATACCACGGGGAGCGATAAAATATATTCTACCGTGCTAAGCATTCGATCGGGCTATGGATGTACTGACACGGCCAGCCAGGACATCACGGTGTACGTTACGCCCGAGGCAGAATTTACCGCCGAGCCGGCGTACCAGCTTTACCCGAAACGCACGGTAAACATCACCCCCCAGACAGTACAATCGGACCTGGGTTTCTCCTGGGATTTCGGCGATGGCAGCCCCAAATCAAATCAATATAGCCCGGGGCAACATGTTTACGACACCTCCGGGGTATACCGGATCGTGATGCAGGCAAATGCCCCCAATTGCACCGATACCATAGGGCAGGTGGTAAAAGTGGCCCTGCCCCCGCCCGTGGTCAACTTCGATTCGCTGGCTTTTGGTTGTGCCCCGCATACCATTGAACTGAACAACAAAACCTTGTATGCCAGTGAATTTGAATGGGATTTCGGGGATGGGCGGTCTTCTAACACGCGGCACCCGGAGCATAC
>CAZKIR010000721.1:0-1621 GCA_964552835.1 uncultured Bacteroidales bacterium | reverse complement strand
CACCCAAAACAGGAGCTTATGCATTTAAAGAAGAAGTGATCCTCTCGGATAAAACAAAAGATTTTTTCAACGAGAAATAATCCCTTCTTCATTAAAATATTATTCTGATTTATAAAGCTTTCTCCTGGTTTGGAGGAAGCTTTTTTTTAATACCAAAAAAATGGGCATCTTTTCGAAAGAAAAAAAAGAATCCCTTGACAAAGGCCTGGAAAAAACAAAAGACAGCGTGTTTAAAAAACTTTCACGGGCCGTTGTAGGGAAATCAAAAGTTGACGACGAGGTTTTGGACAAGCTCGAAGAAGTCTTGATTAGTTCGGACGTGGGAGTAGATACCACCATAAAAATAATCGAGCGGATCGAGGAACGGGCAGCAAAAAACAAGTATCTTAACGTTACTGAGTTAAATCTTTTGCTGAAAGAAGAAATCGCTGGTTTGCTCGCCGAGACCGAGCAAGAAGATACCACGATAAAAAACCCTTCTTCAAAACCTTACGTGATAATGGTGGTAGGCGTGAATGGCGTGGGAAAAACCACAACCATAGGGAAAATGGCCTACCAGTTTAAAAACGAGGGCAAAAAAGTGATCCTTGGCGCTGCCGATACCTTTCGTGCCGCCGCGGTAGATCAATTGACCATCTGGGCCGAAAGGACCGGGGTTGAAATTATTAAACAAAACATGGGATCCGATCCCGGATCGGTTGCCTACGATACCCTCGCCTCAGCTAAAAGCAAGGATGCCGACGTGGCGATCATCGATACCGCCGGCCGTCTGCATAACAGGCAAAACTTGATGAACGAGTTGGCCAAGATCAAGCGGGTCATGAAAAAGATTATTCCTGATGCCCCCCACGAGGTGCTCCTGGTCTTGGACGGTTCTACCGGGCAAAATGCGTTTGAACAGGCCAGGCAATTTACCCGGGTGACAGAGGTAAGCTCCCTGGCCTTGACAAAACTAGACGGCACCGCTAAAGGTGGTGTGGTCATCGGGATTTCCGATCAATTCAAGATACCCGTGAAATATATCGGGATCGGGGAGAAGATGGAAGACCTACAACGTTTTAACAAAATGGAATTCGTTGATTCCTTATTTAAACAATAAGTAATTTGCAAGAAATAACAGGCATAAACACGGGGCAGGAAGGGGTACGAAAAGTTTCCGTTTTCACCCTGGGATGTTACAAGAATACCGTGGATTCTGAATTTCTTGCAAGGCAACTGGAAGCCGGGGGGTACCAGGTGGATTTCCAGGGCACTTTGCCTGCCTATGCCGTGATTGTCAACACGTGTGGCTTTATCCTCGATGCCAAGGAAGAATCGATCAACACGATCTTGCAATACGAGGCATTGAAGCAAAAAGGACAAATTAAAAAACTTTTTATCATGGGCTGCCTTTCGCAGTTATACCGAAAGCAATTACAAGAAGAATTTCCTGATGTGGACGGTATTTTCGGCACTTATGAGCTGGCCTCTATCGTGAAGGCTTTACATGCCACGTACCAACCTGGCCTGGAAACTGAACGCTTGCTTTCCACGCCCCCGCATTACGCGTACTTGAAAATTGCCGAGGGCTGCAACCGGCCTTGCTCGTTTTGTATTATCCCCAGGATCAAGGGCAATTACG
>CAZKIR010000720.1:0-1625 GCA_964552835.1 uncultured Bacteroidales bacterium | reverse complement strand
TGATAAGGATTTGTTTTGGTTAAATAGCTGCCCTATTTTTAGGGCAGCTTTTTTTTATATGATCCCAATAAAATACAAGGCTTATGTTTTTCGGGAGTTAATTTTTGCATTAAGGCACGACTGTATTTTTTTTGGAAAAGGGGCTTATATCTTTAGAAATACCTTTTGACGGTATAAATAATACAAGAATAACCATTGGATAATTGCTTCTATGGTTTTCAAAGCCACTTGTTGTACATTCCCTAAATCAAAACCACCGACAAAAATATTGGCAAGATCGGAATAATTTATTAACCAGGTAGGCACATAAATTGTAAGCGGGTTTACACCAACCACTATCAAAAAAAATGCCCATTTATTATTTCCTTTTACATCTATAATTTAATAAAATAAACATAGAAAAAGGGTGCTGATACCAATTGTCAAGAACAAATTAGACGTAGAATAGAGCCATTTTATGATTGGGAAATCCAAACTGATAAGCAATCCCCCGATAATTAATCCTGCCCCCTCCATATAGTAACCCGAGTGATTTTTTCGTGGTATCCATGTTTACCCTGAGCCAGTGCCCGGCAACCACCCCGAAAAGGGCATTGGCATGCGCCTTGTTCATAGGCGTGAGGGCAGCCAGGCTGATTCCTGCCATTCCTTGAAGAAAACTTTTTCTTTTCATCTTGTTGCTTATTTTAGTTTTAATATCAAGTACTTTTTATTATTACATATGAATAGTACTGGCTAGCTCATCAGCGAGTTCATTTTCCTGAAATTCCGTATAATGAACCATCCTGATATTATGACAACGGCTAAATAGATGATCCCTGACAGGTAATCGTGAAAGATTATTTTCCCAAACCCGAAGAGGCTAAACATGACCAGGATACAGCTTAATATCCAATTCATGAATAAATACTTGTATCCCTTGTCGCCGTTTACTTCGGGCATTTGACGGTCAATTTTTTTCCATCCCCGACCGCCCGGGTGCACTTTTTTGTAAAATGCCTTTAGCCTGGCTTCGCTCGTGGGAGGTGTAAGGAATGTTACCAACAGCCATACCAATGAAGTCCAGATAACAATAATGATGAGGCATAATTCAAAATCGGAACTGATTACATCTAAATTAAACCCGTACCTGAGAACCGGGTAAATAAGATATGGCGCGAACATAGAAGCTATTTCGCTCCAGGCGTTGATGCGCCACCAAAACCATCGAAGGATCAGGACCAGCCCGATGCCGGCGCTTAATGAAATAACCAGGCGCCAGGCATCACTTATCTGTTGTAACCGCGTGGTAACGATCAGCGACAAAAACATGATGATAAACGTGGATACGCGCGACACTTTCACGTAGGTTTTCTCATCGCTCCCGGGTTTTACAAAAGGCCGGTAAAAATCGTTAATGATGTAGGATGCGCCCCATACTGTTTGGGAAGCTATGGTTGACATGTAGGCGGCAAAAAATGCCGCGAGCAATAAACCCATCAAGCCCGCTGGCATCAGGTCCCTGATCATCATCACGTAAGTGGCCCCGCGATCGGTCGCGTCAGGATAAACAACCAAGGTGGCAATGGCCACGATAACCCAGGGCCATGGCCTCAGTGCAATATGGGCAACCTGAAACCATAAGG
>CAZKIR010000719.1:0-1630 GCA_964552835.1 uncultured Bacteroidales bacterium | reverse complement strand
GTATAGCAACTGGAATGGTTATGCTGCCGTGCCCGAGAAAAAAAGGATCCTTGGCACGAAATGTTATAAAACCTACCGGGATTTTGATCAAATATGCCCTGATTGCCAGGCAAAAAAAGTACTGGAAGCAAAAGAAGTTTTCCTGGCTGACTTGTCATTGCCCGATGGCACCTGGGTAGACCTGAGGGTAATCCCCTTGTTGGATGAAGATGGCGAGTGCAACCTTTTCGTGGAATGGGTCCGTGACATTACCGACCGGAAACACATGGAGGAAGCCATAAAATTTAACGAGAAGAACCTGGTGTTACAAAACCAAATAGCAGAAGAATTCGTGCTTTCAGAAAATACAGAGCTTTTTCAAAATGTATTGTCCCTTTTCTTGCAGTGGTTCGAAAGTGAATTCGGGTATTTTGGCTATATAAACGCTAACGGGGATTTGGTAAGCCCTTCCTTGACCCATGGCATATGGGATAAATGCCAGGTAAAGGGAAAATCCATTGTTTTCCCAAAAGAAAACTGGAGCGGTGCCTGGGGGGAAAGCCTGAAACGAAAAAAAAGTTTGCTAAAAAATTCTGGCCTGCAAGTGCCAAAAGGCCATATGCCTTTAGATAATTGCCTGGCGGGGATTATTATTGAAAGGGGCAAGGTAATCGGGCAAATCGTGGTAGGAAACAAGGCAGGTGGTTATTCGCCAGGCGACTTACAAGCGATGGATGGTTTATGCCGCTTCATATCCCCCCTGTTGAGCGCGTATTCAAGGGATATCAAGAACAAAGAAAAAATATTAATAGCCAAAGAAAAAGCCGAGGAAAGCGACCGCCTTAAATCGGCCTTCCTGGCCAACATGAGCCACGAGATACGCACCCCCATGAACGGGATACTCGGTTTTGCCCACTTGTTAAAAAAGCCCGCCTTGTCAGGCGAAAAAAGGTACAAGTACCTGGAAATCATAGAGCAAAGTGGTGCACGAATGCTCAGTATCATTAATGATTTAATTGACATCTCGAAAATAGAGGCCGGGCAGATGAAGGTATCTATTTCTGAAACCAATTTTAACGATCAATTGAAAGGGCTGCACGCTTTTTTTCAAGCCGAAACCAACGAGAAAGGGTTACACCTTGCTTGTCATTGTCCCTTACCAGATGAAGAGGCCGTGGTTCAAACAGACCAGGCCAAATTGTACGCGATATTTTCCAACTTGATTAAAAATGCCATCAAGTATACTGATAAAGGAAATGTTGAATTTGGATACCAGGCAAAAGGGCAATTTATTGAATTTTACGTGAGGGATACCGGTATTGGGATTGCTAAAAATAAACAACAAGCAATTTTCGATCGCTTCGTGCAGGCCGATAATAGCCTCTCGAAACCGTACGAGGGCACGGGTTTGGGCCTGGCCATATCAAAAGCATACGTGGATATGTTAAAAGGTGAAATATGGTTGGAATCTACCAAGGGCAAAGGTACTTGTTTCTACTTCACCCATCCGCTGAAAACCTTGAAATAATTGAATGCTCAAGTTTCATTTTACTACCGCCAATAAAACACGAACAATCTACATTAACCGCGAAACATTAGTTAGTGCCTCTAAGAAAACTATTTATTTTTCATTCGTTATTTAAAATCATTC
>CAZKIR010000718.1:0-1630 GCA_964552835.1 uncultured Bacteroidales bacterium | reverse complement strand
TGAAAAGAAAATTCATTGATTTTATACCCATTGCCCTCAAGGGCATGGGCATGGGGGCCGCGGACGTGGTCCCGGGCGTTTCCGGTGGCACGATTGCTTTTATCTCCGGCATTTACGAGGAACTGGTTGATTCGATAAAGTCAATCGGCCCCAAAACCTTTCAATTAATTTTTAAATTGGATATAAAAGGTGCCTGGGGCCAGATAAACGGGAATTTCCTGCTCGCGGTTTTCCTGGGTATTTTTGTTAGTGTACTTTCTCTGGCCCGGATCATCGAACATGTCCTGGTAAACGAGCCCGTGCTTATCTGGTCGTTTTTCTTTGGCTTGATAGTGGCTTCCGCTATATTCGTGTTCAAGAAAATTGCAACGAAAAATGCCGGGGCCTACATTGCCGTGCTTGTTGGGGCCGTGGTGGCTTATTTAATCACGGTTCTTAACCCTGGCGAAACAACAGAGGCCTATTGGTTTATATTCCTATCCGGTGCATTGGCCATATGCGCGATGATATTACCGGGCATATCGGGTAGTTTTATCTTGTTGTTGCTCGGCAAATATGAATTTGCCCTGAATGCCGTGAACCAACTGAAAATCGATGTCATTGCTATCTTGGGAGCGGGTGCCGTGGTGGGATTGCTCGGGTTTTCCAACTTGTTGTCCTGGTTACTAAAAAAACATCATGATATTACCGTTGCCGTGTTGACCGGTTTCATGATTGGCTCCCTGAACAAGGTATGGCCTTGGAAAATCATCGAACTGGATAGCTTGAAAGAAGTGCCGGTAGCCCCCGGGGGCAACATCCTGCCGTCTGCCTATGAAAAGGTTTCCGGCGAACCTTCCTTGTTTTGGTATGCTTTGTTATTGGCCATGGCCGGTTTCGCGGTAATCGTGTTGCTTGAGAAATTCTCGAATGTAAAATCATCCCGTGTATGAGGTTATTTGGATTAATTGGTTATCCCTTGTCCCATTCGTTTTCGAAAAAGTATTTTACCAACAAGTTCCGGGAAGAAAATATCCTGGATGCCCGTTACGAGAATTTTCCTATCAAGCGGATAGAAGATTTACCTGGTTTGATCTCCGGGCACCCCAACTTGCAAGGGCTTAACGTTACCATCCCTTATAAGCAGCAGGTAATGCCATACCTGGACGAGATAGACCCGGCCGCCGGGGAGGTCGGCGCCGTGAACACGGTCAAAATTGTCCCGCGAAGGGACAAAAAATTACTAAAAGGGTATAACTCGGATATTATTGGCTTTCGAGCGTCATTGTTGCCCTTGTTGACGTCTGACCATCGAAAAGGCTTAATCCTGGGCACGGGTGGCGCCTCCAAGGCCGTGTTGCACGTGCTGAAAGAATTAGGTATCGAGCCCTTGTTCGTGTCCCGGAACCCGGCATCTACCCGAACGGTTTCTTACGACCAGGTGGACGAGGCCCTCTTGCAGGAACATACCCTTATCGTGAACACTACCCCCCTGGGCATGCACCCGGACACCGGTTCTTGCCCGCCCTTGCCATACCCCGCCCTTTCTTCAAAACATGTGTTGTATGATTTGGTATATAACCCCAGCGAAACCTTGTTCTTGAAAAAAGGAAAAGAACAAGGGGCAAAGATCAAGAACGGTTTAGACATG
>CAZKIR010000717.1:0-1635 GCA_964552835.1 uncultured Bacteroidales bacterium | reverse complement strand
GTTCGAGAGTACCGGAGAAAATTATGTATTCGGCGGAGAAGAAAGTTACGGTTACCTGGTTGGGGATTTCGTGCGCGACAAGGACGCCGCGATATCTTGCGCGATGATCGCCGAAGCCCTTGCCTGGGCAAAAGAACAGGGTAAAAGCTTGTTTGACTTGTTAATTGATATCTACATGGAATATGGTTTCTTTAAAGAACACCTCGTGTCCATAAACAAAAAAGGAAAAGAAGGGGCCGAAGAAATTCAAGGGATCATGAAGAAATTACGCGGCACCCCCCCGTCTACCATTGATGGTTCAAGAGTTGTTTTAATCAATGATTTTGAAGCCGGCAAGGCTTACGATCAAATCAGCGATTTGCGGTATGATATAAACTTGCCAAAGTCAAACGTGCTGCAATTCGTGCTAAAGGACAACACCAAGATTACCGTACGGCCATCGGGAACGGAACCCAAGATAAAATTATACTTTAGCGTGAAATCCGAACTCGGCTCAAGAGACAATTTCGAGAAGGTGAATGAAGAGCTGGAGCATAAAATTGATAAACTAATTGATGCCATGGGGATAAAATAAACATGCTCCATTAAAAAACACTGGAAAAGGGATGCAGTTTTTTTATCTACATCCCTTTTTTTTTATTTTTGTATAAACAACAGGGGCAATATATTTTGCCAAATAATGCATTAATTTAAAGAAACAATAAGCTTATGAAATCTTACAAGAATGAACTTTGGTTTAACATCCACGCGAGAAGGGAATTAATAAATATCACCCCGATGGTGCAACAATGTTTAGAAGAAAGTGGTATAAAAGAAGGGCTGCTGTTGTGCAATGCCATGCACATATCAGCCAGTGTATTTATTAATGACGACGAACCCGGCTTGCACGATGATTTTGAAAGATGGCTTGAAAAACTGGCGCCAGAAAAACCATATAACCAATACAGGCATAACGATGGTGCTGAAGACAATGCCGATTCCCATCTTAAACGCACCATCATGGGACGAGAAGTAGTGGTAGCCATCACGGACGGCAATCTTGATTTTGGCCCATGGGAACAGATTTTTTATGGTGAGTTTGACGGCATGAGGGAAAAAAGGGTATTGGTTAAAATCATTGGCGAGTAAACGGGTTTGTGAAAAATCAAACCATTATGAAATCCATGCTATTTTACCTGCTATTTATCCCGGGCACCTTGCTTGCCCGGGACTCTATCCTGGTCAGTGATCATGAATTTAGCATTCCCGGGAGCATTTATTCCTCGAACGAGATTAGCTTGTATTACGGTTTTGCCAAGGGCGACAAGCTTGTCCTGAACATCCAGGGAAAAAAAGAAAACCAACGGAATGCCATGGCCATTTCTGAAATTCCATCTGAGAAAATGATTTATTATAATGGCTCTTTTAACCAGGTTGAAGACTTGAAGCTTACTATTCGCGAAACCGCCGTTTACCGGTTATCTTTTTCGACAATAGACGAGGAATCCCGCGATGTTCATATCAAAATTTACCGCTTTCCTGCTAGTGACGAAACCCGGGATTTTAATACCAAGGTAACATGGAAACTGGTTGAAGATACCCTTTTTAACCAGAGGGTTACCCATACCTTGGCCGGATATGATACAAGTATTAGAG
>CAZKIR010000716.1:911-1635 GCA_964552835.1 uncultured Bacteroidales bacterium | reverse complement strand
ATGCAGGAAGGCCAAAAGGCCATCACGGTCACGGCCACCGACGACGCGGGCAATATCACCACGGACAACAGCCTGGTACTGGCGTTGGACAAAACTGCCCCGGTGTTCAGTAGCGTGGACGATAATGGAGGGGACAATACTTACAAGCAAGGTGAAACAATTACAATTAAAGCCATATTGAGTAGTGCTGAACTCATTGTACAGTCAGATATGTCCATCCTGGATGCTGATTATGGCATGGAAACTTTTACAGGCGATGGGAACGGGGCCTATCTTTTTAGCGTGTTCCTGGATGGTAACATGGTTCAGCGAGATTCTATACCCATATTGATTACAGCAGAAGATAGCGCGGGTAATACTGCTGTAGATAGCTCCCTCGTGCTTGGCCTTGACAATACTGCACCCGTAAATCAAGACATCGTGTTCGCTAGTGACACTATCGTGAAAGGAGAACGTGCTGTACCCATAACAAGTTCTGGGAATATTGATAATGATGTATGGTTTGCCCCGGCTTCCACGCTTAATTTTATCCAGGGCAATAGCATGAGCGAGGCTTCTAACGGTTTGTCCACTTCTATTTTAGCGCCCGCGAATGATGGGGTATATTATCTATTTATTCTGGATAAATATGGAAACCGTTCGGATTCGTCCCAGGCACAGCTCGTGGTCGATAATACCAGGCCTGTTATTGACAGCGTGAAACTGGAACCCGGCACCCATGCTA
>CAZKIR010000716.1:0-901 GCA_964552835.1 uncultured Bacteroidales bacterium | reverse complement strand
AGTAATTATTTTTGCAGATGAAACCGGTTATGCCCCGGGAACCGTGAAAGTAAATGAAAAAGCCTTGTCTTCCTTCACCGACTTAAACAATAACAGTTATTCCGGGAATTATATTATTGAAGAAGGCGACACGGATCAAGATAACTTAGGTTCAATTCCTGTTTATATCATCCTGGGCGACTCTGCTGGGAATCAAAATATAGCTTACACGAGCAGTGCGGTTGCTGATGGTGCGGTAAAAATTGATGCCCAACGGCCCGGCATTATCACGGTGTCTATCTCAAACGACTCGATGAAGATTGGGGACACGATCCTTGTTGATATATCTGTGCCAGATGACGGGGGCGACTTTCTAAGTTACACGGGTGGTACTATCGCGGGTTTTTCATTGGTTGACTTGTCCAGGATTGATTCAGCAAATTATCAGGCAAAATTTATTGTAACAGAAAATGGAAAGGAATATTCAGCAGATGCAGATATTCCCGTAAAAAATCTCGTGCTGACAGACAATGTTGGGAATTCAAGTGAGATATATTCCTCCATGATAGAGCAGGACGGGGATCCTTTGGATGCCCGGTCGCCCGTGATTTCATCCCTGGTTGTCCCTAACGGGCCAATGAAAATCGATGATCAGGTAGAGGCCAGCCTCACGGTAAACGACGATAAAGGAAATATGTATTCGCTGGTTTCAGGCGAAATAGCAGGTTACCCGATAACAAATCTTACCAGGGTTTCAAGTACTTCTTACAAGGCGGTATTCATGATATTAGAAGGTGGCCCGGATGTGCCCGCTGATAGCGATATACTGGTAAACAACCTTGTTATACGTGATGGGCTGGGGAATACAGATACTTTGACCAATTATAACATCACGAATAGCCTGGATGCCATTGATGCCAAC
>CAZKIR010000715.1:0-1639 GCA_964552835.1 uncultured Bacteroidales bacterium | reverse complement strand
GGTGATGGCGGTATCCCGTCAAGGTGAAATTTACCAATGGTCTTGTTCTGGTTTGCCATGGGCCGTTCGCCTTGCAGCACGTGAATTTCAACAGAAGGCTGGTTATCGGCCGCCGTGGTAAATGTCTCGGTCTTCTTGGTGGGGATGGTCGTGTTGGCCTCGATCAACTTGGTCATCACGCTGCCCATGGTTTCAATACCTAATGATAACGGGGTAACGTCGAGCAGCAATACATCTTTAACCTCCCCGGTGAAAACACCACCTTGAATGGCCGCACCGATAGCCACCACTTCATCAGGGTTTACCCCCTTGGATGGTTTTTTACCAAAGAACTTCTCTACTCTTTCCTGTATGGCAGGAATACGTGTAGAACCGCCCACTAAAATAACCTCGTTTATGTCTGATGACTGATAACCTGCATCCTTCAATGCCTTTTTACAGGGTTCCATCGTTGCATTGAACAAGGAATCGGCCAATGCCTCGAATTTAGCCCGCGTCAGTGTTTTTACAAGGTGTTTTGGCACACCGTCAACCGGCATGATGTAGGGCAGGTTAATTTCCGTGCTCGTGGAACTTGACAGCTCTACTTTTGCTTTTTCTGCTGCTTCTTTCAGGCGTTGAAGGGCCATCGGATCCTTGCGTAAATCAATACCCTCGTCATTTTTAAACTCTTCGGCCAACCAATCGATAATCACCTGGTCAAAATCGTCTCCACCCAGATGGGTGTCGCCATTGGTCGATTTTACTTCAAAAACGCCTTCGCCCAGTTCCAGGATAGAAATATCAAACGTACCTCCGCCCAGGTCGAACACGGCAACCTTGATATCCTCTTTTTTCTTGTCAAGGCCATAAGATAATGAGGCCGCGGTAGGCTCGTTGATGATGCGCTTCACGGTAAGCCCTGCAATTTCACCAGCTTCTTTGGTAGCTTGCCGTTGCGAATCACTAAAATAAGCAGGTACCGTGATAACCGCTTCGGTTACTTCCTGGCCCAGGTAATCCTCGGCTGTTTTTTTCATTTTTTGCAAAACCATGGCCGAAATTTCCTGGGGGGTATATTGTCTTCCATCTACCTCAACCCGTGGGGTATTATTTTCACCTTTTATTACTTTATATGAAACCCGGTTTACTTCTTTTTGTACCCGGTCAAATGTTTCTCCCATGAACCGTTTAATAGAAGAAATCGTACGCTGAGAGTTGGTAATCGCTTGCCTTTTGGCCGGATCACCCACTTTTCGCTCGCCATTGTCTACAAATGCCACGATTGAAGGGGTTGTCCGTTTTCCCTCGCTATTCGGTATAACGACTGGTTCGTTACCTTCCATCACCGACACACAGGAGTTTGTTGTCCCTAAGTCTATTCCAATTATTTTACCCATATAATTAAATGTTTTAAGTTTGTTCGTTTATCAACTTTGCCTGTTTCACGACAATCTTTGTGCCATCCAATGTTTTTTTTTCTTTCATGAAATATTGACACTGTCATCGCCCGATGTATTGCCATTAGCGGGGCAAAAATGACAAAATGACGTTTTGTCAGACCAAGCCCCACTTGTTTTGACAAAAATAATTCCCATCAGAAGCAACTGTTCATACAAAAAACATCTCTTTATAGTAGGTTATAAATTATTGAAAATAC
>CAZKIR010000714.1:0-1639 GCA_964552835.1 uncultured Bacteroidales bacterium | reverse complement strand
AACGTTAAGTATATGAAAAGTAGGCGTTGCGTAGTACTTTACCACCAACTTACATAAATGATAGAGCGTGCTGTAATCCCTGAATTTACTACTGATCCCGCCTATTTTTTATATACAATGTTGTACGTTGTGCTTATTTTTACTTATTTATTAGAATTTCAATTTTTTGATTGTCATTTTTCCGTGTTTCAACTTGTCCTGATAAATTTTCTCGATCAATTTTTAACCCTGATTTTATATTTCTTGGTCCTTTTTGTATCAATTTTTCCCCGTTTTAGGTTATTTTTTTGCCATTTTTATCTAATAGACATACCTCTCCCATTAAAATTATGCAACATTTACCCTCTGTCTTTCAAAGTTTTTTATAATAGATGATCTTTTAAATTTTTTGTGATTTTTATCCTTCCTGAGCTTGATTATTGTATATTGATAAACCTTTCTTTGATGACAATACCGGCATATTAAAGGATTTTCTCCTGTCTTTTCTATCTGCAGCGATTCCCAGGTTTCTACGGTTTCTTCAGTTTTATTTTCCTCTGATTTCTCCTTTGTATAAAAATATTCTTGGGGTATACTCCCTCTATTGGAATAAACTCCATAGTATCGTACTATCTTAAAATAAGGCAATGGAACATGTTGTAATAATCTTGGAAAAAATTCCCGGTAATGCAAGGTTATTTCTTCTTCTATCGGCTTCTTGTTTTTATCCAATAGCTTGTAATTCTTATAACGAAAACTTATATATTCTCCTTCTATGGATGTTATCTTATATTCGCTCAAACATGCTCGCTTGGAATACCTGCCAATATATCGAATCACCCTTTCTGTATCTGTGATGGAAGGCTCTATATGGATGATCCAATGTTTTGCATTGATCCGTTTCAAATATCGCATGAATTCTATCCGGTTACTAAAATCATGATCCAATTGACCTGTATCATAAAGTTCAACAAGGGCATCTTCAAACTTATGACGGAATTTGTTTTTCAAGAATTTGTAATTTACATAATCTCCTTTAATCTCTGTCAATAACCCTGTTATTGGATTTATACCTCCCCAGGAAACAATCATATGGGTATGCATATGATTTTCCTTTTTTTCTCCGAAAGTATGTAGTACCGATATAATTCCACTTTTTATCCCGTGCTTGTGCCACATCCAATCTTTCAGCGTATCTGCACTTGTGCGCATCAATACACTCAATAGCTCCTTCTTGTTTTTTTTGATTAATGGTATCAACTGATGGGGTAAGGTGAATATGGCATGACGGTGGGGCAGATCCATCATTTTGCTTTTTACTTTTTCTGCCCAGCGTAGCGTGTCCTGCCAGCTACAAGTTGGGCAAAAACGATTCTTACAACTGTGATAGACCTCTGTTATTTCTCCACATTCTCCACAGGCATATACATCTTTACCTAAGGCTTCCGTGCGGCATACACGAATGGCATTTACCGCTTTATATTGCTCCGGTTGGATAAGGTCAGCAGGTGATTTTTTGTATTCATCCCAATGTGCACTAAAAAAATCGGCTAATCGATATTTTTTCTCCATTAACCATGGACTTTCCTTTGATTTATGGTTTGTCAAGCACATTGTTTTAGTATTCTTTTACTTCTCTGGCAATATCATAGGCTTCTAT
>CAZKIR010000713.1:0-1652 GCA_964552835.1 uncultured Bacteroidales bacterium | reverse complement strand
TGCAATTTTCAATAAAATTTCCCGCGGGTTCCAATGTTAAGCGATCGCCTCCACCCAGGATAATGCCACCTGCCCCTGTTTGATAAATCTCACACGAACTAAACCCGTTATTTTTGCCTGCCATCCTGTTAAAAACCGGATCGGCATAAAGGTGTTGATACAGGCTCCCCACGGTATCGGGCGCGGGTACGCCGATTTTATCGTGCCGCATTTGTTCAAATGGCCTTATTCCTTTGCCCAGGCTGGCTGCTAGTAACCCGAGGTTCCTGAAGGTGCAGTTTTCAAACAGGATATTTTCTGTTCTTTCCATATACACCCCCATGCCCCGGGTATTTTCGAAGATCAGTCCGTCAAAGGTCATGTTCGAAGCGCCTTTTATCGAAACCATGGGTGTTTCGAGCATCGACACCTGGATTTTTTCATCACCGGAAAAATTATCAGGGTAATAAAAATATAAGTCACCAGTTTTCCTGTCCAGGTAATATTCCCCGATAGTGTCAATCTCTTCGAGCAGGTTAAAGGCAAACCAGCCCAGGTAATGAAACTTCTCCGTGGTATTAAAACCGTACATGGTGGCATGGTCCATGGTAAAGGTTTTTTCGTGATGGTTAATTTCCTCGACCCTGATCCTGTCATCAGCCCAGCCATATTTAAAAAGGCCGGCCAACAATACATTTTCAGCCTGTTTCCACCTGCCAGGCCGGTTGGTGAGGTAACGAAATGCCCCACCCCTCCCAGGTAGTGAGTCTTCCCGGGCCATGGTGCCCTGATCCACGATTTTGCCAATGGGTTGCTTGCCATTATTGGGCCAGCGGGCCAGTTGAAATGCCTGGTCATTAACAAAAAACTCCAGGTGCATCGGGAGATAAGGGCGCGCGAAGCCCCGGGGTATCAATCTGCCGTAATCAGATATGCCCACATCTTTTAAATTCAGCGTCCAAATATTTGAACGGGCTTCCGGCACGATACGGTCCAGGATATCAGGATTTGTGACTTTTTGGACTTCCTCTGCCGAAATCTGCTCTCCTCCGCTAATGATTACCTCTTCCTTATTATACGCTTTGTATACGATAGGTTGGTTTTCACTTCCCCCGTCATCGGCTCCAAGCGTAAATGTTTGGTTTCTCTGGTAGGTTCCTTCCCTCAGGTATATCGTTATACGCGATTTTTCACCCTTTTTCCTTTTTTCCCTAATTTTTTCTTTTGCACCATCCAGGCTTGCCAGGGGGTCATCAATTGTTCCCTGTCCGCTGTCATGGCCATCGGGTGAAATATAGATAGCAGTGTCCTGTTGGCAGGATGTCAGGCTTAACAACATGATGAAAGCCACATACGTAAAGAAATTGTTAACTGATTTCATAATGAGCGGGATTTATTAAAATTACTGAGTTCAGATATTATTCTTTTTCCAAATTGTCATGATACTTTTGATAATTGTCCTTGTTCAGGAATTCAATTTCTTGCAAAACTAGTCCATAATGGCTTCCGGGAGGGTCTTCCTCCAGGGGAATGTCATCCTCGCTTTGTGAAAAATTACCTGAATAGCATAACCAGGCGTTCCAACCTGAGTCGTCAATGAATTTTGTTGGAAAATTCAGAAAATAAGCCTGTTCCCCAAAATCTTTCATGTAAGTAACCAACTTCCAGGGCCC
>CAZKIR010000712.1:0-1658 GCA_964552835.1 uncultured Bacteroidales bacterium | reverse complement strand
CTGGCACCGGCCAAAATGCGCGGTCGCATGGTTTCTTTTAACCAACTAAACATCGTTATCGGGATTTCGGTTGCTTTCTTTTCGAATTATATCTTATTGCGATGGGGAAAAAGTGGTGGTTTGGTCAGTGAATTCTTGGGGTTAGGTGAACATAACTGGCGTTGGATGCTAGGGGTAGAAACCTTGCCGGCCATAATGTATTTCGCCTTCCTTTTACTGGTGCCCTTGAGCCCCCGTTGGCTCGTGCTAAAAGACCGTGACGACGAAGCCCTGGAAAATCTTAAAAACCTTGGCCGTAAAAACCCGATGGCCGAGCTCACGGAAATACAACAAAGTATACGAAACAAGGATCATAAGGAAAAAGCACGGTTTAAAGATTTATTTAAACCTGCCTTGAAAAATGTATTAATCATTGGTATCGTGATTGCCGCGGCGCAACAATTGAGCGGTATTAATGCGGTATTCTTTTACGCGCCCATTATATTCGAGCAAACCGGTATTGGCACGGATGCCTCTTTTGTTCAGGCAATTTTTGTCGGGTTGACCAACCTGGTATTTACTATCGTGGCCATTTGGCTTATTGATAAAGTTGGCCGGCGCCCCTTGTTGCTTTTCGGGGTCGCGGGCATTGCCGTTATGATGATCGTGCTGGGGACCAGTTTTCGTAACGCGGAATATGAAATTACCCCAGAAGTTGTTCAGGAGTTAAAAGAAAAAGAACTTTTTGAATTGGAACAAATCGTGGGGATTCCTTATCATAGTGACCTCGAGTTTAAAGACAAACTGGATGAATTGCTGGGTACCGAGCGGGCCTTGAAAAACGAATCGTTTATCATCTCCAAGGCCATCAGCATTAACTCTTGGCTCATACTTTTCGGGATTATTGGTTTCGTGGCGGCTTTCGCGATTTCTCTTGGTCCTATCATGTGGGTGATGTTTTCCGAACTTTTCCCGAATTATATCCGTGGCATTGCCATTTCACTGGCCGGTTTCGTGAATTCGGCCGTTAGTTTTACCGTGCAACTGGTATTTCCATGGGAGTTGGCAAAACTTGGAAACGCGGGCACTTTTTACTTGTACGCGTCTTTCGCGGTACTGGCTTTTGTATTTTTCCTTGTCAAAATTCCTGAAACCAAGGGCAAATCGCTAGAAGAACTTGAGAAAATTCTTGTAAAATAAAATATTGATATTATGCGTGTATCTAAATGGATTCTATTGACTTCAACTTTTTTTATAATAATGAGTTGCGGTGAAAAAGATAAAAGCGGCGAACCGGCCCCAAAAAAAGTAAAACTCGTGGAGGCGGACGGTAAATACCGCTTGCATGTAAACAGCGAACCCTTTTACGTGAAAGGGGCTGGTTGCGAATTTGGCAATATTGAAAAGTTAAGCGGGCATGGGGCCAACTCTTTCCGGACCTGGAGAACAGAAAATGGTAAACAAACCGGGAAAGAAGTCCTCGATGAGGCACATGAAAATGGTTTGTTGGTCCTCATGGGCCTTGAAATAGGCCGGGAGCGCCATGGATATGATTATTCTGATACAGCCTGGGTAAGAAAACAATTCCAATACATTAAAAAAGAAGTGTTAAAATATAAAGACCACCCGGCCTTATTGGCCTGGGGTGTTGGTAATGAATTAAACCTGCATGCCACCAA
>CAZKIR010000711.1:0-1668 GCA_964552835.1 uncultured Bacteroidales bacterium | reverse complement strand
CCTTAAATCCGCAGATAAATTATTTGTTACAAAAAAAGACATTTTTTAAGTTTGTACAGAGTAATCTCGTGTGTTTTTTTTCAATTCCCCCCTATAATTTGCACTAAATTTTTCTTTTGATGTTGCATGGGCACTACTCAAACATAATTGGTTGCTTTTTTGCTTCCAGGTTATTCTTTTTACCCGTTGCAAAATCACAATTATCTGATTAATAGAGGTTTAGGCTTATCGCGTGGACATATTAACCCTCCGATTATCATTTTTTTATGGTATTTTATGCTAATAGCAGGTGGTATTTCTTATTGGTGAACAGCTTTAAAACATATTGTCTCCCCTGTTTTATCCATTTGGATGGAACAACCATGAAACGAAAAATAAACTTTTTCAACCGGTAAGTTGGTTTTATAAAATCCAGCTTTCGGCTTATAAAATCAGTCAAATAATGGAACAGGTTACGGCAGATAGCCATCATTATCAAGAACACGGTATTCTCGTGCAAAAAAGAAAAGGGCATTTTTTTCCACAAGAAGTCGTTGTTCATCTCATCGAACAGGCGTTCGCTATCGCCCCTGTCGTTGTAGAATTCTATAACTTCCAGATCGGACATTTCGGTATTGTTGGTCATTATTGCCCTGTATATAAAGCTGTCCCCTGTAAACAAGTCGCCCTGCCCATCGATGTTTTTCTCCCTTGATACCACGTAGCGGTACGCTTGTTCCCAACCAAACGGGGCGTACTGTATCGAGGCAACTTGGTATTCTTTGGGCCCGATGGTTACGGTTTGCCAATCGCTTATGCTTTTTATCCGTTCCAAAAGGCTCCCACAACGCTGCGCCCTTATGTAAAAGTGCTCGCTATTGGCTTCCACTACCGGGATGACTGTACGGTCAAACGACCCACAATCCATTCTGCTGTGTTTCACCTTTATCCCGTGCCAGGATAACAGGTTGTATACCCGTGATAAGGTTTCGTTTTGCTTGTACTTCACGTTGCTGTTACCGTTTCGGTTTTCAATGTATACAGGGTGGTTGCCTATAGAAGCAATGCCGGGAAAATAGCCATCGGCCTTTTTATAGCTGCGCTTTGAGTCGTATTTTTCAGTAGGGATGAATTGGTTGTCGTAATCAAGAATGTATTCATTGCCCGGGCAAAATTGCCCGGTTTGGATCAAAAGCTTTACCATCAAATTATTCATTGCCATGTTCACGTTGAATTCGTGGCTTATGCCAGTATCCGATATGAATGTTTCTTTTTCGGTAGACAGTTCCTTTTGCATCCTCAGCAACGTGTCGGCAGAGCAAATATCAAAACCTTTCACCTGGCCAAGTTCCCCGCGAAGGTGTTCTGTAATGTCTTCGGCACACTCGCCGCCAGAAAGTGTCATCAAGAAATATGACCTGAAAAGATCGCTATACGAATAACCCGCCCTAACTCCCCTACTGCCAAGGGATTGATCGATCATGTCAAAAACGTTTGATTTTGAAATGATGGAATTTGCAAAATTAATTCCGCCAAATGAATTGATTTTTGATGAAGAATATGTAATTTTCATGCCGCTGTGTAATTTTTCACCTAAATAAGTGAAAAATTCTTAACTGGGCAAGTTTTGTAAGCATTATTTTTACAAGGCTTCCCAGTTTTTATTCATTTTTAGTCGCGGATATAAGG
>CAZKIR010000710.1:0-1670 GCA_964552835.1 uncultured Bacteroidales bacterium | reverse complement strand
TAAAATTCAACTGATAGGCTTCGCTTTTTTGAAATTCAGAATAAACTCACGCTAGGACGATTTAGTAACAAAATGTTTTAAACATATGGATAAGAATTTGGGATGCCCCAGCATTGATCCAAGGGTTGTAGTGGGTAGCCTGATTGTTAAGAATAAAATAAACTTATCAGACGAAAATGCCATAAGGACAATCCAGGAAAATATTTACATCCAGTACTTCTTAGGCCTGAACGTATTACTGCCCCAAACCCTTGTTCGAACCAAGTCTGTTTATTTATCTAGGCAAAAGGATGGGGGGCGAAAACTATGACAAGGTGAACCAAAAGACAATTCAAATCGCACGTAGTGAAAAAAACTGGGGCATATTACATACAGTTGCTATAGTGGCAGATCAATATATAAAATATCCAACAAACCTGTACCTGTTAATATAATGTCTTTGATACCTGCTTTTCTCCTTGCTCGAAGAGTATTTCGTCCAATACTGAGACAAGCTCCCGGGTCAAGTTTTCTCTTGAGAATTTTTCTACTTCTTTTGAATCGATCTCCAATTGTCCTTTTTCATAAAGCCGAAAATACTTTAATAAAATATTTTTCATGAATTCAATATCATAAAAACTTGCCACCTCGCCTGCATGGGTTTTCCGAATAATACTCGCCAAGTCGCCGTCTGGCGGAGCAATTGCTATGATAGGCTTTTTAGCAGCCAAGTACTCGAATATTTTTCCAGTGATGATCCCCTTTGCGTGAATGGTATCGCTCACTAGTAACAATAAAACCCTTGCCGACCTTTGCATAGTAATTGTTTGTGGATAAGACAAGTAGCCAAGAGCTCGTATAAAAGGTGCAAGATGGTATTTTTTTATACTCTCCATCACCGAATAATCAAGTTCACCGGCCAATCTAATCTCCAACTTATCTTTTGCACCTGGGTTTTCTTCTATAAATTCATGTAAAGCTTGCCAAAAGAAAGCCGGGTTTTTCGTTCGGCTAATATTCCCCGTGTGGCATATAGTAAATTTTTCATCCGGAATAGAAATAGGAATTTTTTGAATATCCTCCTCGTCAAAACCGTTTGAAATTACTTTTACTTGTTCGGCTCCAAGTTCAAGTAATTCCTTTTGAATTGTTTTGCTCACGGTTATAACCCGGTCAGCCTGTTCCAATACTCTCCTTTCAAGATTATGGTGCCTATTATTAGCCCATTTTGTTAGTAAAAGTTCAGGATAATAATATATCTTGGTCCATGGATCCCTAAAATCGGCCATCCAAGGTATATTCAATTCTTTAGATAACCTTAAAGCTATTAAATGATTGCTATGAGGTGGCCCTGTTGATACGATAATATCAACAGGATGGTTTTTTAAATATGATTTTAAAAATCTCATGGAAGGCTTGATCCAAAAACTCCTGGCATCTGGGATAAAAAAATTACTTCGAATAAACAAGGATACTTTTTCTGCAAGAGAATTTCTTTTTTTTGATGAAGAAAACCCTCCAGGATTTATTTTCTCGTTTTTTTTGATTCGCAAAAACTTTCGATAAAGGGTATATGGTTCCCAAATAGGTTGCTTAATTATCGTGATCCCGTCGGGAATATCTTTGATCAACGATTGATCCTGCAACGACCCTTCAGGATTAGAAGGGGTATATACAACGGGATCCCAGTT
>CAZKIR010000709.1:0-1671 GCA_964552835.1 uncultured Bacteroidales bacterium | reverse complement strand
ATCCCATACAATGCCCATGAGGTTCTTCATGGCAATAGTTAACTTGGCCGAGCTATGGTGTTTTAGTACCGGGATGTTAATAAATATATCAGTGTCAAGGATGAGTTCATGCACCTTTGCTTCTGTTATAATATTACCTGTTGGGACATTAACCTTTTGGTATCGTGACTCTGAATTGCCCGGTACGATGATTCCCCCGGCCTCTTTCACGGCATTTTCAATCCCGCTGTTCTTGTAACACTTGGTCCAGGCATTACAGGTATGGTCAAAACTGTATACTTTCGAGGCGCCCGCGTTCAGGCAATGTTCAATGACCCGTTTTACCAGTTTCGGGTTTGTGTTGGCAGCCCGCTCGGGCGGAGCGTCCCAGCCAATATTGGGTTTTATCAGCACGCTTTGGCCTTTTTTAACAAACTGGCCCATGCCGCCCATGGCTTTAATGGATTCGTCAAACATAACATCAGGTTCGCCCCCCTTCGTGGCCACCAGGTCGTATGGCAGGTTATTGGCCCCGGTGGCCATCAATTTTCCGTAATGTCCCATGCTAATGGCCGCACTGCCTGCTAAACCGGTAGCTAATGATTTCCGTAAAAAATCCCTTCTTTTCATCTTTTCTTTTGTTTAGTTGTTTGAATTAATACATTAACAAATATATAAATTAGATGTTTTATTCCTGGTAAAAACTTTTTAATTCCCACTCAAATATGAATATTTTTGAGCGGTAAATGCATCGCCCGATTATGAATGAAATCCTTGTATTGAGCACGGCTTATTTTCCGCCCGTGCAATATATCTCAAAATGTGCCCGGCACGGGCAAGTTTTGATAGAGCAGCATGAAAACTACCAGAAACAAAGTTTTCGTAACCGTTGCGAAATATATCATGCCAATGGAAGGTTGCCCCTTAGCGTGCCCGTGATAAATGATCATGGCCGGAAAACGATAATTAAGGATTGCCGGGTGGACAACCTCCGGGCCTGGCAAAACAACCATTGGCGTTCCATCGAATCCTCGTACCGTTCAAGCCCGTTTTACGAGTTTTACCGGGACGATCTTCAAGAAATATTTCAAAAAAAATACGATTTCTTGCTGGATCTGAACCAGGACACGTTACAGTTGGCCTTGTCATGGCTCGATATGGACTGCACTTGTAAAAGAACGGGCGAATATGTTTTTTCTTATCCATCAGGATGCAAAGATTACCGGTACGCGATCCACCCCAAGGGGCAATTTCGAAAAAATGACCATGCTTACCAGGAAATACAATATACCCAGGTTTTTGAAGAAAAGCATGGTTTTCAGTCCAACCTGAGCATCCTTGATTTGCTTTTTAATGAGGGGCCAAACGCAAAAAACCTGTTATATCAGGCTTACAAGGATTTGAATGGTGAACATTGAACAAAAAATGCATTTATTTCTTACGTTAACTCAACTAATGAGTTGTAGTATGGAACCTGAAGAAATATTAGCTGTACAAATTCAATTTGATAAGGATATTGGGTATATATCCATAATTGAAACAATGAAGAATGATACTTCTGTTCATTTAGATGTTATGTGATTAATCATTAGGTGCTTAAAGAAACAAAATCAAAAGTATTTTAATGTAAACTTGTTTTATGGAAAATATCCAGGTTGCCGGCCATTAACCTAGCACCCGGCTTCAGCCGGG
>CAZKIR010000708.1:0-1673 GCA_964552835.1 uncultured Bacteroidales bacterium | reverse complement strand
CAGGGTACACCGGGGTAAAATTGGTTTTAATACTTTATTGATCGGGGGCAACAAACAGGCATACGATATATACCATGAAATTCAAGCCCAAGACAAATCCATAGGCAATAAATTTATTGGTTTCGTAAGCGTGCGGGAAGAGGAAGCTTACATGCTTTCTGAACATCTTCCCCACCATGGCAGCCTGGACAACTTGCGTGAAGTTATCGTGATGCACGCGGTGGAAGAAGTTATTATCGCGCTAGAGTCATCTGAACACGAGGAAATAGAGAGGATTATAAACAAGTTGCATGATTTAAATATCGTGGTGAAGGTCATTCCCAGCATGTACGATATCCTTACCGGGAAGGTGAAAATGTCTATAATCTTTGGCACCCCGCTTATTCAGATTACACATGAGCTTATGCCAGCCTGGCAGGAGAAGTTAAAAAAATTAATTGATATTATAGTTTCTTTTCTTGCCTTGATCTTGCTCGCGCCCTTTGCCCTGTTCCTGGCAATTGGTATCAGGTTAACTAGCAAAGGCCCTATTATTTATAGCCACGAGCGCATCGGGAAATATGGTAAACCCTTCAAGATTTACAAGTTTCGCTCTATGTACAAGGATGCTGAAGCGAAAGGTCCCACCCTGAGCAGCAAAAATGATCCCCGGATTACCCCGTTTGGCCGTTTCATGAGGAAATCCAAGCTTGATGAGATACCTAATTTTTACAATGTATTGATTGGTGATATGTCATTGGTTGGCCCCCGGCCCGAGCGAAGGTATTTTATTGATCAAATCGTGGAGGTAGCCCCGCATTACCTTCACCTGCTTAAAGTAAAGCCAGGTATTACCTCTTGGGGACAGGTTAAGTACGGCTATGCCGAAAGTGTTGATCAAATGGTCGAGCGCTTGAAATATGATATACTTTACATTGAAAACATGTCCCTGTACGTTGATTTTAAAATTATTATCTACACGGTTATTACTATTCTCAAGGGACGAGGAATTTAACTATTTAGGGAAAATTCTTTCAAACTATTATAAACCGGGCCGTTTTTTCCTAAAGTGCTTTCAATCAAGTTGAATGAATTCATGTCGATGGTTTCTATAAACTTATCCGAATTGTTTTCCAGGCATTTGGCCAAGGCATAAATTTTTTTTAAGTTGCCATGAAAAGGAACTTTTATACCAAGAAAAACTCTTTTCTTTGTCATGTGTTTACTAGTTAAAGTTTAAACCTAAAGATAATATATTATGTCAAAAAAGAAAAAATTCGCTTTAATACTGGCCGGCTGTGGCGTTTATGACGGTTCGGAAATTCACGAGGCCACCTTGAGCATGTACGCGATTTCCAGGCACGGGTGCAGCTATGATATTTTTGCACCGGATATTGAACAGCATCATGTAGTGGATCATTTAACCGGACAGGAAACCAATGAAAAAAGGAACGTCCTGGTTGAAGCTGCACGGGTAGCCCGTGGAAAGATTAAGCCCCTTGACGAATTCGAACCAGCAGATTATGATGTATTGCTTCTTCCCGGGGGGTTTGGCGTGGCTAAAAATTTAAGCACTTTCGCGTTTGAAGGTGAAAATTGCACCGTGAACACGCGAGTCGCGCATATTATCCGTCAAATGCATGCCGGGAAAAAACCTATTGGTGCCTTGTGCATCTCCCCCGTGGTTGTTGCCA
>CAZKIR010000707.1:393-1685 GCA_964552835.1 uncultured Bacteroidales bacterium | reverse complement strand
GGGCACTTCATCGCCCATCAACATGGAAAAAATATGATCTGCCTCGGCAGCACTTTGTATGGTCACTTGCCGCAATTTTCTTGTTTCCGGGTTCATAGTGGTATCCCATAACTGGGTCTCGCTCATCTCGCCTAAACCTTTGTACCGTTGTATATGCAGGGAACCTTCTTTTCCTCCACCGAGCTCGTTCACGGCCTGCTTTCGTTCCTCTTCGTTCCAGCAATACCGTTCAGACTTGCCTTTTTTTACCAGGTAAAGTGGTGGCGTGGCAATATACAGGTAACCCTTTTTTACTAAATCTGTCATGTAGCGGAAAAAAAACGTCATAATTAAAGTAGCGATGTGGCTACCGTCTACATCCGCGTCAGTCATGATAATAACTTTATAGTAGCGAAGTTTTTCCAGGTTTAGCGCTTTACTGTCTTCTTCGGTACCGATGTTAACACCCAGGGCGGTAAAAATATTTTTTATTTCCTCGTTTTCAAATATCTTATGTTGCATGGCCTTTTCCACGTTCAATATTTTACCGCGCAAGGGCATGATGGCCTGGAATTTTCTGTCACGGCCCTGTTTTGCCGTACCGCCTGCCGAATCACCCTCCACTAAGAATACTTCGGTCATGGCTGGATCCTTGTCCGAGCAATCAGCCAGTTTTCCTGGCAAGCCAGAACCTGATAGAACAGATTTCCGTTGCACCAATTCCCGGGCTTTTCGCGCGGCATGGCGGGCATTTGCCGCGAGGATAACTTTTTGCACGATGGTCTTGGCATCTTTCGGGTTTTCTTCCAGGTAGCTGGCCAATGATACGCTCAAAGATTGATCAACAGCTCCCATAACCTCCGAGTTGCCCAACTTGGTTTTTGTCTGTCCCTCGAACTGGGGTTCTTGAACTTTTACAGAAACCACGGCCGTAAGGCCTTCACGAAAATCATCCCCACTAATGTCAAATTTCAATTTAGCTAACATACCCGATTTTTCCGCGTAATTCTTCAGGGTGCGTGTAAGGCCCCTCCGGAAACCGGCCATGTGTGTACCACCCTCGATGGTACTGATATTGTTAACGTAAGAATGCACGTTTTCCGAGAAAGAAGTATTGTACAACATGGCAATTTCTACCGGCATATCATTTTTCTCGGTCTCGATGTAAATCACGTTTTCTGTCAAGGGTTCCCGGTTGGCATCAAGGTACCTCACGAATTCTTTTAAACCTTCTTCAGAATAAAAATGGTCGCTGCGATAGTTGGGGCCTTCATGCTGGCCGCCATTGCCATTTTCGTTTTCTTCTAATTCCC
>CAZKIR010000707.1:0-383 GCA_964552835.1 uncultured Bacteroidales bacterium | reverse complement strand
TCCCTTTTATCAATAATGTTCAAGTGTATGCCCTTGTTCAAAAAAGCAAGCTCATGAAGCCTGGCAGAAAGGATTTCAAACTTGCATTCAGTGCTGATAAAAATGGAATCATCTGGCTTAAAGGTAATTTCCGTACCGGTTTCTTCTGACTCGCCAATTTCTTTAATTGGCGCCACGGCTTTTCCTCTCCGGTATTCCTGAAAATATATTTTCCCATCACGGTAAACGGTAGCGCTTAATTCGGCAGACAAGGCATTCACACAAGAAACCCCCACGCCGTGAAGTCCACCGGATACCTTGTAAGTGTCCTTATTAAACTTGCCCCCGGCATGCAAAACCGTCATAACAACTTCCATGGCTGATTTTTTTTCTTTCTCGTAGTA
>CAZKIR010000706.1:0-1693 GCA_964552835.1 uncultured Bacteroidales bacterium | reverse complement strand
CCAATTTCGTTTTTCACGGGAGAAAAATATTTTATAAACGTACTACCATCCGTGTATTTTAGGCTAAGTGAACCGGCCATGATGCCCGCGTTCATGGTATGCAGCAAGTAAATGGAACGGGCTTTTTTGCCTACTTTTACTTTTGTTTCCCTTGCATAAGGGCCTTGCCCGCTAAGGCCTAGGCAGGCCTGGCGGTTATTTTCGGCCGGGTCGGTGACCAGGAACGGGATATCATAAAAAATTTGCCGGCCCACGGGCATCTCGTGCAGGTCGTTTTCTCCTTCCCCAGTCCACCCGGGCACTCCCGGGGCACCCTCGCCATAAAAATCGGTATTGGCCACGTTTTTCAAGGATAAAGGGGTAAAATTTCGTTCGGGCGGGCCAACGATCTTTCCCTTGTAACATCCATACAGGTAATTTCCCTTTTTGGCAGCTAATTTGCCGATTCGCCGTAAAATGTCCACGCCATACTTTTCAAAGCCATGCTCGAAGGCACCAAAAGCCAATTCTCCCGCGGTGATAGGGCTCACGCCACCGTTCATGTATTCCCATTTTGGTGTATGGAATCCTTTCTCGAAAGGGGGATAACAACAATACCATTCGCCCGGGGAGCTCTCCGGCATTTCTTTTTTTATTTTTTGGTAGGTCTTGATGATGGCCGCGCACTTCTCGTGTTCCAGGGGGGTACTTAAGGCCCACGCGTTTGATAGGGTTACTTGCCGATCGGTATTGGTATCGCCAAAATCCCGTTCCACCTCCGGGTCAAGGGGAACCTGATGGGTGTAAAAATCCCCGTTCCAGGATAAAGCATCAATCCGCTCTTTTATGCCGTTCCCGGTTTCCCTGACTTTCCCGGCTTCTTCATCACGCCCCACGTGTTCTAACATGTTGGCAAGGTACATGCAACTGGCCCAGGTCCGCACGTTATCGCCATACATGATATTAAATTTAGTATCTTCCAGCGTAACTTTCATGATATCGCCCCCTACCTTCCCGGCATCCATGATGGTTTGAAAATCCCAAATATCAATGGTATACCCCCTTTTTAACAATTCATGTTTTTTTGACCAGCGGTATGGATCGGATGTACTATATTTCAAAGCTTTCAAGGCATTGTCCAGTAAAGTTTGCATCCACTGGGTATCGCCCGTGGCTTTCCAGGTATAATACAAGGCTTCCAGGAAGGTGAATTCCCCCATGTTCTCGACCGGGACCCGTACGAATATACTCGTGGAGGTTTCGTCCTCTGGCACTTTTACGAAATTTCCATAATCAAAACGCCGTAACCAGGCGTCTTTATCATCACGAGGGTGCTTATAATTATCATGGATCATCCCGTCAAAGCGTTGACCGTCCGCGTATAGTTCTACCCCGCTTTTTAGCCCGTCGGTAAAATATTTTTTGGCTTTCATCACGTAATAATGATCCTGAAACCAGCTGGAAAAATACTTGTAGAGTTTCCCGTTGTAACGGATCACCTTGCCCTCGTCGTAATGTGAAGCGCTCATCACGTACCTGAGCATTTTCATTAAATCGGTAAATTCGCCTTTTTCATCTTTTATATAGGTATGGCCATCCACGTAAAAGGAGGCCATATCCAATATTTCATGGCTTCCTTCGTTTAGCAACAGGATAAAATGCCCGCCTAGGTTGCCCCCTGCCATGAAACCCAGTGATGGGCCAATTTTATCTT
>CAZKIR010000705.1:0-1699 GCA_964552835.1 uncultured Bacteroidales bacterium | reverse complement strand
AACCTGAAACCATAAGGTAGCCAACAATGAATTTTTTTCATCCTTGGACGACATCATCCTTTGTGCCACATAGCCTCCGCCACCGGGCTCTGCTCCCGGGTACCAGCTGGCCCACCATTGCACGCCCAGGTAAGCAATCAGGCCTGTAACACTCATTTTTAATAACCCCCCTGATGTGCTTTCAACCCCAGTCTTTTCCATGGCCGGAAGAAATTCGAATATCCATTTGTTATCAGAGAGGCTGGCTTTCATGGCCTCTATGCCGCCTACTTCCTTCAGTGCGAAAATAGCCAGCGCGATACTACCGGTCATGGCCATCACGAACTGAAATGTATCGGTAATGGATACCCCCCATAATCCTGAAAGGGATGAATAAATGGCCACGAATAACAACAGGAAACCGATATAAACAATATGGACAGACATTTCGTTGCCCAACAGGTGTATTTTTTCCATTCCAAAAAATGTAAGCTCCGGGAACATCACGGTAAGAATTTTAAGCATGGCCAGGTTGACCCACGCCATTACAATTACATTCATGAAAACACCGATATAAATGGCCCTGAACCCGCGCAAGAAATTGGCCGGCTTTCCATCGTAGCGGATGGACACGAATTCTGTATCGGTAAGTATTTCGGCCCTGCGCCAAAGCTTGGCAAAGAAAAATACCGTGAGCATACCCCCAAAAAGCATGTTCCACCACAACCAGTTTCCGGCAATTCCGTTACGGGCCACGAGCTCGGTGACGGCCAGGGGGGTGTCGGCAGCAAAAGTGGTGGCTACCATGCTGGTGCCGGCGATATACCAGGGCAATTTTCTTCCGCTCAGGAAAAAATCGTTGGTACTCCGTCCGGCCCTTTTGGTCATGTAAATTCCTATACTAATACTAACGAGAAAGTAAAGTGCGATGATGATCCAATCGAATACTGAAACCAACATATTATATCAATTTTCGTTTATGTATAAACAGGCAATCCCTCGATTCCTTTAGAGATGCCCCTTATTCTACCATGCCTTCCATCGATTTCTCCAATTCCCTGGCATGGAGCAAAAACTCATCAATTTTCATTTCTTTGAAGAATATTAGCCCGTGTGATGCCCGCATCCTGGGGCTTTCATTCTGGTAGAAATAATTCTTGCCCAACAATAACTGTATGGTTTTTAGCTGGTCGACCCAAATTTTTCGTGCCAGCTCACTAAATTTCCCATCGTGGCGGTAACTGGGGAACGATGCCTCCACCTGGCTCATGTAACTGTTGGTAAAAGCCTTGTCCATCGCCCCCATGGCATTCAACGATACCGGTACAATAACATTGGCCTCAGCCGGGTGAAACTGGTACCAGACATTTCGGTAGCCCCATATTCTTAGTTCCGAAAGGTCTTCTTCATTATGCCATAAGCGCAGGGCATCGGCAATGGTTTGCAGTACCTTGTAATGGGTATCGGGCCCGCTGCCCTCCGGGTCAAAAGCCAGGCTGATAACCGTGGGTTTTATTGCCCTGAGTTGTTTTAGAACAGGCTCAACATCGCGCTCTCTTTTCGGTTGCTCGGTAAAGATATCACCTGTGTAAAAACCGAGCCGTAAATGATGAACGTTTTTGGTCCGGATGCCCAGGTATGCCCATACCAGTTCTTCTTCAAATTCCCGGATCATACCTTTCAGCCGCTGGATGTTGGGCGTGTTTTTTTCCCCGTCATA
>CAZKIR010000704.1:0-1713 GCA_964552835.1 uncultured Bacteroidales bacterium | reverse complement strand
CAGTACTGGATGATATTAACAAGTACATTGAGAATAAAGCGGGTATTGTACTGATAGCCACCGGGGCTTCTTTTAATGCCTGTGAGGCATCAAAATATGCTTTTTTAAAATACAGGAATAAACCCGTACATGTTTTAGATACTTATGAAGCCATCCACCTTAGTGATACCCTTACCGCCCATTATGCCATTATCGTGGTCTCCCAATCCGGCGAAAGCCTTGAAATAAAAACCATTTCCAATATCCTGAAAGATCAACAAACCAGTCACGCTTGCATTTGTAATGATCAGAATTCGACACTTTGGAAAAATGCAAGTTATAAAATTGACATGCAGGCCGGTAAAGAAGTGAGCTCTGCCACGAAATCCCATACCGCGACGATTTACCTGCTGTACCTGTTAAGTGTATATAATAATAAGGAGTTGCTGAACTCCCTGTCGAACCTCGGCCAATTGGTGAATGCAACATTGCAGAGTACCAGTCAAAGCATGAAAAAATTTTCCGGGTTTATAAAAAACGCCGGGCATTTATACATTTTGGGCACCAGCCTGCACCGGGTAAACGCCCTGCAGGCATCCCTGCTAATTGAAGAAAAACTGTTTATTAACAGCCAGGCCTTTACAATATCCGATTTTTTTCACGGGCATATCGAAGCCTTCTCGAAAAACGATAAAATTATCCTGATCTATTCTGAGGATGAATTGAACAGCCTGGAAAAATACATGGACAGGCTAAAAGAATCAGGGGCCAATGTTTTTATCATTACGGATGATGTAAACGCCAAGGCTTGCCAGGACAAATGCCTGTACTTTAAAAGCAACGGCAACAAATATTTTTCCCATATAACCAGTATTATCCCGTTTCAATTGGTTTGCGAAAACCTGGCATCTGAAATGGGGTACGATGTGGATGGGTTTAAATTTATAGCAAAAGTTGTAGATAAATACTAAATCACGAAAAACAAATGCAAAACGGGAAATTATATATCGGGATTGACGGCGGAGGAACTAAAACAAACATGATCATCGGGAACCAGGATGGCCAAATAATCGATTTTATCGAGGAAAAATCTACCAGCCATCAAACAACGCCCGATGCCCTGGCAAACCTTACCAGCTTATTGTCGCCCCTGAAAAACACCACGGTAAGCCAGGGCATATTTTACCAGGCCGGTTGGGATTACGAGTTTGACCAGGAAATGGTCATGAAAAACATAAACAATGCCCTGGAAAGCAATCATATAACCATCGAAAACATGGTGGTTGACAATGATGTCATGGCCCTTGTAAAAGCCGGCATGAAAAACAATGCATCGGGTGTGGGCATTGTTTCTGGCACGGGCACCATTGCCATTGCCGTTGATCATGATAAAACCATCCGTTCCTGGGGAATGGGGCCTGAATATGGTGATTGGGGTGCGGGAAAAGACATGACCGACTATGCATTTATGTTATTGTCAGCATCCGCATTTGGTAGAGAAGGGCCTTTTCCCGTCCTTGAAAATCTGCTGGTTGATTATTTCAGGGAAAAGGACCTTAACAATCTGATTTTAAGTTTTATAAATAACAAACGGTCATTGAATGAATTAACACACACCATGCCACTAATAGTTTCAGGATATAAGAACAAATGCAAAGCATGTGCGCAGGTTTTGGAAAAAGGGGGATATGAGTTGGCAAAAACGGTATCGGGATTATTGAAAAAAATCAATAA
>CAZKIR010000703.1:0-1724 GCA_964552835.1 uncultured Bacteroidales bacterium | reverse complement strand
ATTTTTACAAGGCTTCCCAGTTTTTATTCATTTTTAGTCGCGGATATAAGGAATTCTTTCAATGATAAATTAAAAATGTACAATAAATGTATGTTAGATAAAGGTACTCGTTGAAAGGTTGCGCGGGTAATATAAAAATAACCATTACAACATTATTTAAAGCTTTTTCCGGTGGAACGGGATGGTAAAATAAAAGGCCGATCCCTTGTCTTTTCTCGACTCGACCCAAATCTCGCCCCCGAGCAATTGTACCAGGCCTTGCGAGATACTCAATCCCAAGCCGGTACCTTGTTGCCTGACCTGGTAACTTGTTTCAACTTGCCGGAACCGTTCAAAGATCAACCGTTGTTCTTTCGGGGAGAGCCCGATGCCAGTATCTTGAACGAAAAACAATAAAAATTCTTCGCCCTGTTTGTGATACCCAAACCGGATTTTCCCTTCTTCGGTAAATTTTAACGCGTTCGAGAGCAAGTTAGACAACACCTGCTCGATCCTTCCTTGATCGCTATAAATAAAGGCATCCTCATCCTGCAACCCCGGGGAAGACAATACCTTTACCTTTTTATTCCCTTTACGTGCCAATAATTCGAAGGTATCATGCAACTTGGAGATCATATCATTCAATGAAAAAACAGCTTTTTCAATTGATAACTGACCGGCTTCAATTTTTGAAATATCAATAATATCAGAAATAATCACGAGCAATTGTTTCCCCTGGTCTTGAACAATTTCACCGAATTTTACCCTTTTTTCTTTTGACAGCCCTTCCCGGGTGATCATTTGTGAAAACCCGATAATACCGTTCATGGGGGTACGTATTTCATGGCTCATGTTGGCCAGGAAAGCCGATTTTAACCGATCCGATTCTTCCGCCTGTTCCTTGGCTTTTATTAACTCTTCGCGAATGGCCTTTTGCTCCGACACATCTACCGCGATCCCCAACATGCCGTTAAACTTGTTGTTATCGTACACGGGCTTCACGTAGAGGGAAACGGGCATAAAGTAGCCATTTTTCCTGACGATACTAAATCCCAATTCTGTTACGATCGTTCCTTTTTTTATATCTTCCCACATTTCCTGGAATTTTTCCTTTTCCTCGTCAGTAATAAACTCGTCAAAAAGCAAGCCTTTCGACATGTCTTTTTCTGAAAAGCCCGTGATTTCATAACCGGAATAATTCATGTAGGTAATTTTACGATGCACGTCAGACTCGAAAATTACTTGCGGGAGCAGCCCGGTCAATTCCCTGAAACGTTCTTCTGATCGTCGCAGGTTTTTCTCGGTTTGTTTAAGCGAGGTGATGTCTGTAAAAGAAGCGATCCGCTCGTTGGTTTCGGGGTTAATGGCGATATTAATGCGGATATCCTTCACGTTTTTCCACTTGTCCAAAAACCTGAACTCGTATTCGTTCGGCGGGTTTCCTTCCCTTTTTGCCCTTTGCCCGTGATAGCCCAGCATCCTTTGCAGATCATCCCGGTGCACGAACTCAGTCCATTCTTTTTTCCCGTTTACTTCTTCGGCCGAGTAACCGGAAAGTTTTTGAAACATATTGTTACACGTGCGAATTACGCGATCATCATTAAACACGAAAGTAGCCGTGCCGGTGGTATTGAAAAGTTGCTTGTAATCTTCGCGTTGTTTTTCCAAGGCTTTCTCAGTAGCCATATTTTCCTTGATATCTTGTACGGTAATCAGCGCGGCTTCCTTTCCGTTATATTGAATGT
>CAZKIR010000702.1:0-1724 GCA_964552835.1 uncultured Bacteroidales bacterium | reverse complement strand
GTCGACCATGCATTACGTGATGGAAGCTTGCGCGGAAGAAAAATTGCCCCTGCTGGTCCTTGACAGGCCTAACCCGAACGGTTTTTACACGGACGGCCCTTTGCTGGAAAAAGAACACGCCTCTTTCGTGGGAATGCACCCCATCCCCATCGTGCACGGGATGACCCTGGGCGAGCTGGCCCGGATGATCAACGGGGAGGGCTGGTTGAATACACGCGATACCTGCCCATTGCTCGTCTTGCCTTGTCAATATTATTCCCGCGACGACCGCTATATCCTGCCCGTGCACCCCTCGCCCAACTTGCGCGACGCCCGTGCCATTTACTTGTACCCCACGCTGGGTTTGTTCGAGGGCACGGTGTTTAGCGTGGGCCGTGGCACGCCTTTTCCATTTCAGGTCATTGGCCACCCGCGATACCCCGACACGTCATTCTCTTTCGTGCCTGGACCCTCCCCCGGTGCCCGCTATCCCAAGCTGGAAGGCGCCACCTGTTTTGGTATGGATTTTCGGGATTTGTCCCTGGACTCCCTGGAAAACCAAGAAAAAATTAAATTGGAATTGATACTGGATGTATACAATTCTTTTCCTGAAAAAGAGAAATTTTTTATTCCGTTTTTTGAAAAACTGGCCGGTACTTCCCTATTACAACAACAAATCCAATCAGGCCTTTCGGCCAGGGAAATACGTGCCTCCTGGCAACCCGCGCTGGGCACGTTCCGGGAAAAGAGGGAAAAGTATTTGATGTATTGATGGGGAAAACAACGGATTGTTATGGCCATTAAATAGTCCAAAGAGATTCATGCTTGGGTCCTTCCCTGTTTTTTAAAGGAACATCGTCTACGGAAATGATTTTTTTTCCTTTTTGGGCATTCAAGTAATTCACGATTTCGTTTATCGAAACCATACAAGAAGTATTGTTCGCGATATACTTGAAAATCTTATTATATTCATGCAAAGATTGTATTTTTGACCTTCTTTTTATAATATAGCAGCATCGAAAACCAAAAAAGGGAGAGAACGATGAAGTGCATAGCATTGTTTAGTGGGGGAATTGACAGCATCCTGGCCGTGAAGTTGATGCAACAACAGAAGATAGACGTGCAAGCCCTGCACGTGGACATAGGTTTTAACTCGTCGGGCGACTACAGCCAGATGCGAAGGATAGCCAGGGGATTGGGCATTTCCCTGACTATAGTGAACGATACCCGGCATTATATTAACGATATCTTGTTCACGCCAACCCATGGCTATGGCAAGCACATGAACCCTTGCGTGGACTGCCATGCCAATTTTTTGACCATCGGGTGGGAACACGCGAAAAAAATGGACGTGCCTTTTATCGTTTCGGGCGAGGTGCTTGGGCAGCGCGGGATGAGCCAAACTGCCGAGCAAATGACCAAGGTAGACAAGATGATCGGGGAAATTAGCACCTATACCCTACGGCCATTGTCGGCCAAGTTATTGCCACCCACCGTTCCCGAGCAAGAAGGTTGGGTAGTTCGTGAAAAATTGCTTGATATTAGCGGCAAGGGCAAGAAGCAGCAACTTGATTTGTTGCGCGACTATGGTATTGACGAGTTCGTGAATGTGCCAGGTTGCTTGCTGACCGATAAAAATTATACCGATCGTTTACAGTTTTTTCGAAAAAAATACCAGTTTGAAGAACGCGACGTGCAGATGGTGAAGATGGGAAGGCATTTCTTGCTGGGCAATAGATTGTTAA
>CAZKIR010000701.1:255-1729 GCA_964552835.1 uncultured Bacteroidales bacterium | reverse complement strand
AAATTATCGATGGTCACGTCTTTCACCAGGCCAGGGCCAAACTCGGTCTCGCTCAGGTCAAGGCCAATGATCGAACCCGTTTCCGAAGTGATAGATACGTTCCGCATGGCCCCCATATTATGCTGTCCATAACTAACCCCTATAGCTCCCGGGTTTCCGGAGCCCGTGTTCACGGTAAGGTCCTGGATATAGTTCGAAAAGGAAGTGTTTACATTTCTATGGCACCTGAGAACGGCCTTTGGTGAACCAGCATCAGTAAAGCCTTCACAGTTGTCTTTTAGCTTAATGATGGTGCCCGATTCGCTTTCGCCCTGGAAAACCAGCCATCGCTTCCAGTATATTTGGCCTGAAACAATGTAAGTTCCGTCAGGGATGTATAAAAACCTGAAATTGTTCTCGTGCCCCCCGTAAAAGGCCCAGTTGTCATCGATGGCTTGTTGTATGGCATCGGTATCATCAATTGTATCGTTCCCGTTCGCACCGTAATCGGCCACGTTAATGGCTTCGGCACCTGATGGGACAGTGATTGCATGAAGCGGACCACATATACCTGTTATAAAACAGCTTAACATTAGAAAAAAGGCTAGATTTTTCATGATGGATAGGTTTAAGATTTTAGATTGTAAAATTACCCCATGAAAATTCAAAAATAATGGAAGCAGGTTTCGTTTCATGTAAATTTGTTTCATGAAATTTTTGGAAAGTCTTGATATTAATTCATTAAACATATTCCCTAAGAACAAGGCTATTGTATTTAAGAAAAATCATATTTACCTTTATACCATGAAATTACATGGTTTTTAACCCAATTCTTGTCATCATGAAAAAAATATGTTTTATTCTACTACTTTCAGGTAGTTTCACGGTTCTTGCCCAGGAAAAAGAAACGGAAATCTTGTTTGAGCCCTTTACCTGGGAGTCTGAACCGCCAGCCGATTGCCCGTTTGAAAAATCAGAAGAAATCGTGGGCATCCGGTTTAAGGGAAGAAGCAGTAACTACAAGCTGGCCGATACCTGGTATTTTACCTGGGCATCTGATGGCAAGCTCTATTCCCCTTACACGGATGGCAGTGTCCCCAGGTTAGACGGGGGCAGGGATCATTCGAAAAGCTACATGTACCCTTATTCAACCGGACAGGCGGTGGCCGAAGGGGACAACCCGGTCGATTTAAAAATATACAGCCTGGGCTTAAGCCATAGCCCCCCCAAACCATACGGCGGCAGGTATCCTTGTGGCTCTTTGATACATGACGGGGTATGGTATTATGGTACTTACTGTCTTGCACCGGAAGGAATCACCTATTTTGGCGGGGAAAAATACAACTGGCCATGGTTAGGGCCTTTTGTTGGATTCCGGATTTCAGAAGATTTTGGCAGAACGTGGAAAACGTCGCCCCACACCCCCGAGAACCCGATTTTTGATGAAAAAGCACGCTACGGGTACCCGGTAAAAATAGGCGCGCCCCATTTTGTC
>CAZKIR010000701.1:0-245 GCA_964552835.1 uncultured Bacteroidales bacterium | reverse complement strand
ACGCTTATCTGGTTGGGCACGGAGCAACCTATCCTGATGAGAAAAGCCGGTTTGCCAATCTGTCCTGGATAAGCGGGGACCAAATATACCTGATCAGGGTAAAACCCGGTGTCGAGAACATGAATAATGCATCAAAGTACCAGTTTTTCACTGGATATAAGGGTGATAACTAACCTATCTGGTCAAATGACTTTAATGATATAAAGCCCATGATAGAATGGAACAACAATACAGGTTGTGTCACG
>CAZKIR010000700.1:0-1746 GCA_964552835.1 uncultured Bacteroidales bacterium | reverse complement strand
CAGGGGTATTTCCAGGTAATTTACCAGGCCGGGGATATCATGGCGAAAACCCCAGGGCAAGCCTGCTCCTGCTAGCTGTGAAAAGCCTTTCAATTGGGCAAAAAAGAATAAACAAATAAATAGTATTGATTTTTTTATCATGTTGAAATCATTCAAGCTATGTCAAAATAAACAAGTAATGAACATGCAAGGTAATGATTTTACCGGAATTTGTGGCATGGAAAAGGGGTTTTTTAGCTTACTGTTTTAATGCGCTATGTTTAGATCAGGAGGGGGGGGGGATTTGTTTTAAGCTTATGGGCTTAACAAATAACAAAGAAGCCGGGTGGATATTGTGCCTGTTCGTGTTCGGCCACGTGAACACGGGCCTCAGGTTAATGGCTGATATCCAACGGCAGGTGCAATGCTTAATATGTTAGCACCTGGCGATAGATATAGCTTAAGCTATAGCCGGGCGGCGCTTTAATAAACCCACCCCGTTGAGCCAAGGCTGCACCCTGACAGGATTTGGTTTTATCCAAGGGATAAAAAAAATGTCGGTGGTCTTTATTCCTCGTAACGTTGGTAATAGCGGTAATTTTTCTATTATTGTCCCGTTTTGGCCAACGGAAATTCCGATAACCCGGAAGAGGCTTTGACGGCATTCTTAGAACCCGTCAAGGTTGAAAAAAATACAATTAAAGAATAACTTGCCAAACAGGGTATTAAAAAACCATTTATCAATTACCCAATAGGTTTTGGATTGTTTTTATTGCGATAGGCGATAAAGTAGTGTGCAGGATAATAAGCGGGTTTAAAAAAACTTTTAGAGGTTTTACCAGTACAGGTATCCTGAATGAAAAATAAATTGTCTTGTAAATCAAAAATATATTACGTTACAGCTTGTAAGCTGCTAGTACCCTTTGCCATTATCATTGCCCAAGGTCTTGCCATTAGGCTGAATTAGCTTGCCCTTATCTTTGTGCCATTTGACAATAAGTTATATATCCTGTATATTTGTTCTTTGACGTATTGTTTTAAAATGTTCGTATTGTTCATTCCATTGGGTGTTTCACGGGCTGAAAGCCCAGTTTATTTCAGCCCGGTGGCAAAGCCCCGGGATATTGTCGCGACACGGTTCGCGCCCTGAAGGGGCAGTTTAACATCTCGAGTGTTGAATTGCCGGGCGCGGTAGTGGTTTGTATGTTTTTATTTAAGGCTGTCAGTGTTAAACAACATAAAAATAGCTAATTATCAATCAATAAAAAAATGACGTGATTTTATTATAAACTCAACCGCTAATAGTTATACCATACAGAAATATCATACCCGGACAAAAATAACTGGATTTTTTTGGAATTATCGTAACGCACGGGTTTCAGGTTAAAATACAGGGTTTCGGTGATAATTTTATCACAGGTTTCCTTGTCATGCCCGTGTTTCAGGTAAAGAGTGGCTTTCGGGGGCATACTTTTTTTGTATTTCCCGTCAAAATATAGATTAAAAGCATGATGGGCTTTGCCCCCGGTATACCGGATATCCAGTACCAAGGTATCGCCTTCTGCCCGGGCGTCTTTCAAGTGCAGGTTGGTATCGGGCCGAAAGGTGATTTCCTTCACTAACAGCACGTCTTTTATTTTTAGGTTTTCCCGCGTGTATGATGAGAAAGTTACCAAAAATAAGCACGTGATAGAAATAAGATGTGTTTTCAATTTAGTAATTGTTTGATATGTTTATTTATGAGCCCAGTATAAAAAGGTATATTTT
>CAZKIR010000699.1:0-1760 GCA_964552835.1 uncultured Bacteroidales bacterium | reverse complement strand
ACTGACTGTTAATGAGAAATCAAAAATTTTCGACAACGACGAGTTTGGCAATAAAGATGCTTTTTATACCAGGCTCATTATTTCTATTAATTAATTTAATTGGTTTGTACAATTTTTTCTTCTTTTTATCAGGTCACGCGCAAATCAAGATAAACTATGGCAAGGCAAGTATTGATGCCGCAGACCCGCATGAAAAAAGAAGCCTAATACTCTTACCTAAAATACATGATATGAAAAACAAAAAAATCTTCATCGTTTTTATTCTAGCCTTTGTATGCCTGTTCCAATCAGCAGCCCAACAAAAAAAAGACGTAATTAACCTGCAACCAGGCACGAGAATAGAACAATTAAATACCTCTGGCAAGTATTTCGGTTTAAAAACATTTAATAAACAAACCAGGAAAAACAATGCCATATTATATGATACCCTTGGTAATAAGCTAATTGAATTTGAGGATGAATTACGGAATGAAATTATGACCAGGATTGAAAATTTTTTACCAAACAGTAAAAATGACCAAGCAATTCTGATAAACCGGAAATATGATCGCAGCAGGCATTCCCAATGGATCACCGATGAAATCATTGCTTATGATATTGAAAGTAAGAATATCCTTTGGAAGACTAATATAATAGGCGGGGCATACAAGAAATCACCAAATGGCAAATACTTGTTAACCACTTACTCTGGGTATAATAGCGACCCCGATCTAGAAGGTGAAAGCAAGTTAAGCGTGATTGACTTGGAAAACGGCACCATCTTACCATTTAAAGATGATTTTAACCAGTTTAAAGCCGATTGGTATGATAACGAGCGGGTGATAATCGCTACATGGGATGCTGAATTAGTTAAAAACGAGCAAATTGCCAGTGCTTACAAGGTGTATTATGACAGTTTAAATAGTATCACCAGTAAGCTGGGCAGGTTAAACCTTGATTATAGAAAAGGCAGGATTGATAAAGGGCCCTACGAGGAAAAACGGCAACAATTGCTCCATGACCTGGAAAAATATAACCGGGAAGAAAGAAAAAAGCTCACGCGAAAGGACATGCCCATGAAAACTGTGGTAAAAGATTACAAGCTTATTCGTTACAATATTCTTTCAGGTGAAATTGAACATGAAAAAGTATTTGAACGACGAGGAATATTAAACGTTGCAAATATAAGAGAGTTCATCGTTTCAAAAAATCCTAACACAAACAAAAAGAGTATATTCGTAAACGAGGGCTGTGATAGTAGGATCCACAAGTTAGATGATAATTTTACCATTGATTGGACAGCAAAAATAAATATGCCTAATAAACTTTATAAAGTAATTGACAAAAATAGTGAGCTTTCTCTAATAGTTCATGAAACAAGAGCAGATGAATATAAAATAATTGAAAAAGAAGATGGCAAAATAAGGTTATTACCACCTGATAATAATGTAATAACGAAGAATGCAAATAGGAGATATAACAAAACTCATGAAACGATAGATTTAACCATGCCTATTTATTATGACGAAAAAAATCAACAAATAAACCTTAAAGTAAAGAAAAATGATTAATAATAAATTCAAATTTCATAGTTGAAAAAAACGCTAAAGTAGAATTAAACAATTAAGGATTATAAAAGGGTATTGGTTTTCTTTTAGGTCTACATTTAGAAAACCAATACCTTTACATGGCAAAAATTCAAAATCTTATAAACCTCATTTTTATGTTATACTAAAAACGGGTTAAAATTTAACTAAAATTTTTTTATATTTGTCAAACCA
>CAZKIR010000698.1:0-1762 GCA_964552835.1 uncultured Bacteroidales bacterium | reverse complement strand
TTGCATGGTGGGCGCCTGACCGTTGAAAGCGAGGAAAATGTTTATACTACTTTTACGCTTGAATTGATAAAGGGCAATAACCACCTTTTGCCCTCGCAAATAAACGAAAACAAGTTGGATATAGAAAAATATAAATTCCAGCAACCATACTTGGATTTTGAACCCTCGAAGGAATTCAAATCCAATAGAATGAAAAAAGAATATACCATCGCGATAGTGGAAGATAACCAGGAAGTTAGGACCTACATGAAAAACTTGCTTTCATTTGATTATAATATCACCGAATACAGCGATGGAAGAGAAGCCTACGAAAACATCGTGATTGATATCCCGGATATTATTATCACGGATATCATGATGCCCAGGATGGATGGAATTGAACTGTGCAAATGCCTGAAAGATGAAATTCGCACTTGCCACGTGCCAATAGTTATCCTCACGGCCAAAGACTTCATGGAATCTCAACTGAAAGGCATTGAAACAGGGGCTGATGCATATATCACGAAACCATTTAATAATCTATACCTCAAGGCAACCATAAAAAACCTGATTTTATCAAGAAAAAAGATAGAATACAGGTATAGCATCGATAATACCGATGAGAACATTCGCCAAACCTCTGTTTCCAATGACGAGATATTCATTAAAAGGTTTTATGCCTATATTGATAAAAACATATCAAACCCAGACCTGGATATAAATCACATAGTAGAACATTTTAAAATTAGCCGTGTACAGTTATACAGGAAATTAAAGTCCCAAACCAACCTGTCAGCCAACAGGATCATTAAAAATTACCGTCTCAAGAAAGCCAAGGAGCTGATTCTTGAGAAAAAAATGAATATGTCTGAAATAGCATATGCAGTTGGCTTTTCTGATTCATTATATTTTAGTAAATGTTTTAAACAAAAATTCAAGGTCTCCCCTTCCTATTATTTAAAAAAGAAGCAGGAGACCACCAGTTGAACCAATTTTACATTTTTTGAAACATTTATCTATAATGCTTGAACTTAAGATGCATATATTTGCTTACAAAATAACCATGCAATGATGTTCAAGAGAATTAAACCAGATACTATAATTTTTATTATCGTTACCATTAGCGTTTTGTTTTTGCTGATGCTATCGGTAAATGTCCTTTAAATTTTTTATCTGAAATCTAAAGTAAATTATATCATAATGATAAATTTCAATCCATAAGTTTTCATGTTATTGGTTTTGGTTATAACAAATTATCGTAAAAAGTTAGTTAGTTAGTTAGTTAGTAGTTAGTAAAATGCCTTTTAGTGCCCGCGTGCTTTATACCTGGCGGGCCTAAAAGGCATCTTACTAGTACCGGGCATTCGTTAAGAAGGTGGACAACCTCAACATCTGGTGGTATTATTCAGATTGCAGGTTTCGTTTATATTTTTTTGCCTTGGTGGGATTTTGATTTTTTTTAACCCGGTGGTCTTTTATACCTCGGCCCGGCACGAAGTTTTACACGGGGGGAACCAAAACCATAAAAAAAAACAATTACCTAAATTATAATCTCATGAAATGTATTTATAACATAACCTTATTAGCCATTTTTATCCTTTTCCCGTTGCAAATCTCCATTGCTTCTTCTTTTTCATTGCTTGATTACGGGGCAAAGCCAAACGACAATCTTGACGATACCCGCGCCATTCAGGACGCGGGGCCCGACGATCTCGTACTTCTTGCTGGAAAGGGCCATGAAAACTATCAGATCATAGGCGACCGGCGTCTTCCCTTTGATGAC
>CAZKIR010000697.1:0-1768 GCA_964552835.1 uncultured Bacteroidales bacterium | reverse complement strand
ACGATGGCAGGGGTATTGTGAGTGGCTTTATACTCGATAAGCTTCATAGGATAAGTTATTTAGGGATGTTAGGCAAATATTTCGTGTTTTTCTGGCTAATTTAACGATAAATTCGCGGAAAAGATTCAAAAAAATAAGAGATATTATTGATAAGTGCCCAGGATTGGAAAACAGTTTTATTAATTTAATTGCCACTTGCATTTTTCTATTTACGCTTTTTAGCTTAATTTTGATGTAACAATAAATTTTTCAATGATTTTATCATGGGTGTTTCGCACACTAAATTAGAAAAATTATGAGAAAGAAAATCAAAATTTTGGATCAGGAAATATCGGTTATTGATCAAAACCCCGGCTCTACCAAGGCCCTTTTTCTTGTACATGGCAACTCCCTGCATGCCGGTTTGTTTGAAAGCGTGTTTCATTCCGGCGTATTTAACGACTACCGAGTCGTGGCGTGCGATTTGCCCGGCCATGGCCAATCGGCCCGGAGTGCCCAGCCCGGGAAACATTACTCAATATTAAACCAGATTGCCATCTTGAAAGCGCTGGTGGTAACCCTCGGGCTGAAGGATATTGCTATTTACGGCCATTCCCTGGGCGGGCACCTGGCCATCAACCTTTTGCCCGAGCTAAAAAATATCAAGGGACTGGCCATCTCTGGCACCCCTCCCCTCACCCTGCCACCAAAGCTGGAAGAAGCCTTCTTGCCCAATCCCGACCTGATGTTGGCCTTCAAAGCCAACCTTACCGACACGGAAACCCGAAAACTGGCCCACGCCTTTATCCAGGAAAGCGCCCATGAAACAGGCAAGGTGCAAGAATCCATCCAACTAACCGATCCACTGGCCAGGGCATATATCGGCCAATCTATCTCCACCGAACTATACAACGATGAAACCCGCTTGCTCGCCCAGGCCAAAATACCTATTGCCATCCTGCATGGTAAGAAAGACAGCCTGGTAAACCTGGATTACATTCAAAACCTAAACATCCCGGCTTTATGGAAAAACTCGGTACAAGTAATCCACCTTGCCTCGCATAGTCCCTTTTTAGAAAATGAGGAAACATTTCAGGAAAGGTTAAAAAACTTTCTCAAGGACACTTACACGGGATTTTCATAATGTTACTTTCCTAAAGCCCCTTTAAGCCCGCTTTCAGGTTTCGACATCTCATAAATCAAAAAGGTGCGGGTTAAACCATCGGGATAAGGATTTAAAATCTATGCAACAACGCGGGAATCCGACTTCCCGGACAAACACCCTTTTACTAAACAGGAAAAAAATAGCCCGGCTAAGAAAAAATACCCGAGATCGGGTATTTTTTGTATTGTTTGCTTTTATATTTTTATCCAAAAATTTACGCGTAACCTGTAATATACAAAAATCTATAAAACAATCAGCATAGTCCCCACCTGCAGCGAGGTAGCTATGCTCATAATTATAAAAACTATACCAATGACCGCAGGCGAATTAAAAGCAAAGCTGAAATACATAGACCCACAGGCTGTAATTGTATCCCTGTCGCCGAATTATGAACTAAAAAACAAACTGGTAGCCTTGAAAAATATTAGAATACACCTACGATACCAACAGCAACATGACACAATATATTTGGTACAACTGGGACGAAAGCACCAGTCAATGGGTTGGTGATAGGAAATACGAATACACCTATGATGCCAACGGCAACAAGACACAGGTTATTTATTACGACTGGGACGAAAGCACCAGTCAATGGGTTGGTGATAGGAAATACGAATACACCTA
>CAZKIR010000696.1:0-1770 GCA_964552835.1 uncultured Bacteroidales bacterium | reverse complement strand
GTAAAGTATAGGCAAGGTTCCTTTATTAGAGGATCCAAGCGTAATAATATTACAGTATGTTAAAAAAAACGATCACGCTTTCCTTGTTCACGGTGTTTTTAATAAACATGGCCCCTGGACAATACTTTGGACGGTACAAGCCGGGTTATAAAACGTTTGAATACAAGGTTTATGAAACCCCCCATTTCGAGATTTACCACGATCTGAAAGATGACTCTGCCTTAAATAAAATCGCTTTCTGGGCAGAAGAATGGTACCGTATGCACCAACGAGTGTTCAAGGACACGTTTAGGCGAAAGAACCCTTTATTGATATATAAAAACCACGCGGACTTCCAGCAAACCAATGCCGTTTCGAGCATGATCAGCGTGGGGACGGGCGGGGTGACAGAAGTCATGAAAAACCGGGTGGTGATGCCTTTTACCATTGCCCGGGCACAAACAGACCACGTGTTGGGGCACGAGCTGGTGCACGCGTTTCAATTTAACATGTTAACGGGATGGAACCCTGATACGACGATATCTCCCTCCTTACGCAACCTGCCCCTTTGGATGGTGGAAGGAATGGCAGAATACCTGAGCATTGGCCCGGTTGACCCTACCACGGCCATGTGGATCCGGGACGGGATACTAAACGATGATTTTCCTACCGTGAAAGACTTACAAAACCCGAAATATTTCCCTTACCGCTGGGGCCATTCATTTTGGTCCATGGTAGCCCAAACCTGGGGCGACACGGTAATTGCCCCTATTTTCATGCAAACCGCGCTATACGGGTATGAAAAAGCCATTGATAGCATCCTGGGGGTATCTCCCGAAACCTTGTCAAACATGTGGAAAAGCGCCAACACGAGTTTTTTCGAACCTTATCTGAAAGATTCCGTGGATCAGCTCGTGGGAAAGAAAACCATTTTTGAAGAAAACGCCGGTGAGGTAAACGTGACCCCTTCGGTTAGCCCGGACGGGGAACACGTGATATTTCTCTCCGAAAAAGATATTTTCAGCCTTGATCTCTTCTTGGCCAATGCCAAAACAGGAAAAATCATCAAAAAAGTCTATTCCACGATCCAGCGAAACGAGATTGACGCGTTTAACGCTCTTGAATCAGCTGGTTCCTGGTCGCCCGATAACAAGAAATTTGCCATTACCGTGTTCAGCAAAGGCCGCAACAAACTGGTTATCGTAGACGTGAAAAAAGGCAAGATGATAAAGGAATACTCGTTAAAAGGATTGCCAGCACTTACCCAACCTGCCTGGTCGCCCGACGGGGAAAAAATTGCCTTCGTTGGCCTGGTTGAAGGATACAGTAACTTGTACATGTACTATCCTGAAAAAGATTCGATCGTGCAGTTAACAAATGATCGTTTCTCGTACATGTTCCCAAGCTGGTCGCCCGACGGGAACAAGCTTACCTTTTCTACCGACCGGGAAGCCGTGAAAAGTTTCAAACCCAACAAAAAACTGTACCTGGCCAGCATGGACATGGACACGCGTGAGACCGAAGTATTTAACGTCTTCCCGGGGGCTGACAATATTAACCCGGTTTTCTCGGTAGACGGTGAATCCCTCTATTTTCTCTCGGACCGTGACGGTTTCAGGAACATGTACAATTATAATATCCTGAAAGATTCCGTGTACCAATTGACCGGTTACATGACTGGCATTACCGGTATAACCCAGTATTCGCCGGCCATTAGCGTTGCCCGTGACAGCAACGAGATTGCCTACTCATACTGCTTTGGCGGAAAATATTCCATTATCATAGCCGACG
>CAZKIR010000695.1:0-1773 GCA_964552835.1 uncultured Bacteroidales bacterium | reverse complement strand
GAGATGATACATATATGCTTAATTAACGGATGTTATTTTTCGGGGAGTCCTTAGACAGAATTAGAAAGTATAACGGAGTAAACTTAAAAAATGGTTATCAGACCATTGAAATAAGGACTCCTAGAGAAATATTAAAATTTGACGAAAATGAATACTAAAGAAAAAAAATTTGACTCGGTTAAAATGATGCGAGAGATTCGTGAAAAGCTTCATGAAGAATATAAGAAGAACCCTGACAAAAGAAATAAAGATTTAGAAAGGGTGAGGAATTCATTCATGAAAAAATCCGCCAGCAGTTAACAGCGTATCATTGCGCATGTGAAGGTGATGTGGTATTTGAAAGGTCAGAACTTTTAATTACCTTTACTACGGGTTGATAGGAAAGTGCCTTGAAACCTCAAACGCTGCAATATACGCGGAACGTTAGCCCCCCCCCTGCCGCAAGTTTGTAACTTGTGGCTTTTTTGATTAAATGTATGCAAAGATATTCTTATAGAAAGAATTTGGCATTGCATAAGAGGGTAGGGGCAGGAGCCGTAAGGGTCAGTTGCATCGCGACAAGTAAATTACATGAAAAACCCTGCCCGTTTTCATTAAAAATACGGGCAGGGGCTTATTATTCACAATTATTTTACAAAATCAGCATTTTGCAGGTATTCAAGGCTTTTTTCAACGCTTACCAGCGGGTCGTGGCTATATTTTTCCACTTCCACGATATAATATTTCATGCCCGCTTTGTCAGCCATTTTAAAGGCAGGTTCAAAGTCCATCTCGCCACTTTGGCCAAGCTCTTTTTCATCCTTAACATGCCATAAATCGAACCGGCCCGGGTATTTTTTAAAATAATCCGTGGCTTTCTTACCGCCCTCGTGAATCCAGTAAAGGTCAAGTTGGAAAAACACGTTTTCGGGGTCGGTGTTCTCTAACATGTAATTATAAATAACCTGCCCTTCCAGTTCCTTAAATTCGTTGGCATGGTTGTGGTAACCAAACTTTATCCCGTTTTCGCGACATTTTTTGCCCACTTCATTAAAGTATTCACAATACTTGTCTAGGCCTTTGAGGCTAGCGTAGCCTTTTTCGCCCATCCAGGGCTGCACTATGTATTGTACCCCGGCTTTTTTATGGGCAGCAATGCACTGGTCCCACCAGGCCATTGTTTCATCCCATTTGCCAGAATCGGGGAGTGCCTGGCCGGTATGCGAGCTCAAGAAATCCATGCCGCTTTCTTCCATCAGGGCAGTATATTCAGCGGGCCCCATTCCATAAAACTTGCCATCAGAGTATCCGGCAGCCTCTACGAAAGCATACCCCATTTCACCAACTTTTTTAACGGTTTCGCTGGGGTTTTCCTTCATGGCATCGCGTACTGACCAAAGTTGCAGGCCTATGTACTTGCTTTCCCCGCAAGAAGAAAGTAAATACATGCCAAGTACCGCGATAATTAATACGGTAGCTTTTTTTAAATATGTCATTTTTTTCATGGTATAAAAATTTTTGGGTTTGCAAAATCACCTGCAATTTATAATTTTTATTTGGCATTGCCCATGGACCCAGAACATTTTTTCAATCGCACCCGGGCAATTTGAAAAAATACTATATAAAATACGCGATGTAATTATATCATTATTTGGGAACATCCCGGGCCACCGACTGCAAGGATTGCCCTGGCTATCGCGAGGAGGCCTGCCCGTATGGGGTTGCCACCCGTGAGATGATGCTCATGGCCCATGAACAATTGTCCCTGGAAAACATCTCACGGGCTTAAAAGAA
>CAZKIR010000694.1:0-1786 GCA_964552835.1 uncultured Bacteroidales bacterium | reverse complement strand
TGAAAACGCTCTGGTAATCCGTGAAATTCTGGAGGTCAAGTGCCCATTCTTGTGAAAAAGCCCCCTTGTTCATTTTAAAACCAACCCGCAAATCGGCCCTGAAATAGTCATCGTGTTTAAAATCATAGGCTCGTGACCAATTTTTTTCAAAAGTAATGCTACCGTCTTGTTTTTCTTTTTTCACGAAAGGCACGTAGCGCTTCCCCCCGGCCCAAACCGTTTTCATATCAAGGGTTATCAGGTTTTGCTTGCCTACCTTGAACTCGTAACCGCCCAACAGGTTAAACACGTGATTTCCATTAAAAGCAGTATTCCTTTCCACGCCATCATAATCCGTGTATTTAGAATCAAAAATGGAAGAAGTAAAGAGAAAATAATATCCCTTGCTTAAAAATTTCTCCAGGGTAATTTCTATCCCTTTGTTTTCGCCCGTGCCCTTGTTTTCAAGACTGCCCAGTCCTTGCACCCCGAAAAAATCGCCAGCGTTCACGTATGAATACTCGGGAAATTTAGCCGAAACCGGAATATTGTATAAATCCTGGTAATATACTTCGGTTTTTAACCTGAAATCATTGTTGATAAGCCATTGATAACCCATCACGTAATGGTCGCTCCGGGTAAATTTCACATCCTCGTTGGTCCGGTAATACGTCGCTGTCAAGGAGTCATAGCTTTCCTTGAAATACACGTTACGGGCTTGCATCTGGCTATGTTTGCCGTAACCGATGCTAAGGCTATGGTTTTTGATAAATTCCCAGTTCATAGCTAAACGGGGCTCCACGGCCAATTCCTGGTTCAAGTCAAAATACTGGAAATGCATGCCGCCATATGTTGACAGTTTATTGGTAAACTTATGTTGCCATTGCCCGAACATCCTGTACAACATTAAATCCCCGTCTTCATCGGTTTGTGTGAGGAATTTTTCATACTTGTCAACATAAATTTTATCCTTGTAATTTATATCAAAATAATCCATGATCAGGCCAATCCCGTAATTATTCTTCGCGTTTACCTTGCCCATGAGCTTGGAAGTAAGCGATAATTTCCCTTCTTTCATGTTAGACCGGTATATTTCCTTACGGGCATTATCTTGGTCTAGGAGCACGCTGTCAAAACGGGTATAATTCTGTGTTCCTTGTACCGAGAAAGTAGATTTTATCCTGGTGTTCTTGTTAAAAAAGTAGAGGTGCGAAAGGCCCACAACCCCCAGGTCCGACCCGTAATCGGTCGCGGTGCCCCGGGGATTATAGCTGTTGCCGTTCTCGTCGGCTTCGGGGTCTTGTCCCAGCTCGATATGGCTTAACCCGCCCAGGCCAAATAACTTGAACCGCCCTGCCTTGGTGCCAGGTACGTCCACGTTAAAAGTAACGTCTTGGTAATAAGGAACAGCTTCACCCGTGCCCGTTCCAAAACCTATGGCATGGAACACGGCCAAGGTAGAATACCGGTAATTGGCCAGGTAAGAAGCCTTGTTATTTTTCGAGAAAGGGCCCTCGGCACCCACTTCAAATCCGTTAAACCCGATTTGGCCGGTATATTCCCTTTGCTGGTTGTTGCCCGAGCGCAAGTTCAAGTCAAACGCCCCGGCCACCGCGTTCCCGTATTCAGCGGGAAAGGCACCGGTCATGAAATCAGAATTCGTTAGCAGGTTATTGTTCAGCATGCTCACCGGCCCACCCGTGGTACCTAACGAACCAAAGTGGTTGGGGTTTGGCACTTCCACGCGTTCTAGCCTCCATAGCAATCCAGTGGGCGAGTTGCCCCTGATAATAATATCGTTCCGGGA
>CAZKIR010000693.1:0-1794 GCA_964552835.1 uncultured Bacteroidales bacterium | reverse complement strand
TAGAGAGATGATACATATATGCTTAATTAACGGATGTTATTTTTCGGGGAGTCCATAGGCGCTACGGGCCACCAGCACCACGGAACAGGTGAAGGGACAATAAAACAAGAAAAATATACCAGTAGCCAGGAAGGGAAAAAGGAAACGCACCAGCACGAAAAACACGATATGCAAGAACAAGGACAAAAAAAGGAAGAGGCCATGATAAAAGTATTGGGCAATTGTGGCATGTGCAAAAACCGGATTGAAAAAGCTGCGAAATCGTTAGAAGGCGTGCAAGTAGCCCATTGGAACCAAGAAAACGAGATGCTGCACGTGCAATTTAGCAAAACTAAAACTTCGAAAGAAGCAATCGAAAAAAGCGTTGCCCAGGCTGGACATGATACCGGGCATTTTAACGCCCCTGACAGCGTGTACAAGGAATTGCCGCCTTGCTGCAAATACACGAGAGAGCAATAAATTAAAATATCACGCTATTCTTTATGGCATGTTGTATTAACTATTGAGATCAGTCTAAAGAGGTAGATTTTTGTCAAAATCAAAACCTGCCCTGATCATTAAATGTAGCGGGTAGAAGAGAGGATTTTTGAACCGCAATTGTTTGATCCATCTCGTGCTTCCCTCGAATTTACATGTAACAGGGGTTTTCTTTTCTCAACTTGTAGAATAAATTTCCAAGAATAACATGTTAAGAAAGTTCATGCTAAAACACAAAGGCCTATTTTAGAGGATATTATAATAAAGCAAAGGTCTGGCATGGTATTTCTATTTATTTTCTTGAAACAATAGCTAGAAAACATAAAAAAAAATAGGTTTTTATGATTGACAAGAAAACACTTGAAACACTCGCGGACAAAAAATCGGAAAACAGCATAAGTATTTTGATCCCGACCGAGCGGGGCGGACAAGAAACACTGGAAGAACAAGGCCGGTTGCGGTTAAAAAATGAATATAAGAAAGCACGGGGCTTCTTGATGGAAAAAGGTTTATCTGAAAACGAAACCGAAGAATACCTATCGGAAATATGGGGCCTGGTAGAAAATAAGGATATCTGGAGGCAAATGTCGGATGGCCTGGTCATTTTTAAGAACAAAGACCTGTTCGAGTATTTCCAGGTGCCCGTTCAATTTGAAAATTTCACGTACATTTCCGATCATTTTTACCTAAAACCCCTGATTCCCCTTGTCAATGAATCGGAACTGTTTTACGTGTTGTCCTTAAGCCTCTCCGAAGTCAAGTTGTATGAATGCACCCGGCATAGCATTTCCGAGGTACACGTGGAAGACCTCGTGCCCGGGAAGCTGGAAGAAGCCGTCGGTTTTGATCACGAGCAGGAATCCCTGCAAACGCGGGGGCAACAAACAGGAAGCGGTTCGCCCATGTACCATGGCCATGGCGAGGGCAAAGACGACAAAAAAGTAGAAATTGAAAAATTCTTGCGGTACGTGGACGATGGCATCATGAAAATTTTGGCCTCCGAGAACGAACCCATGGTCATAGCGTCAGTGGATTTCTTGTATGGCATGTATAAAAACATCTCGAAATACAGCGCCATTCATGATAAATTCATTTCAGGAAACCCGGAAGGTTTCGCTCCAGGAATGCTGCATGAAAACGCCTGGGCTATCATAAACGGGCATTTTGACAAGAAAATCGAGGAGAAAAAAGCCCAGTACAACAACGCGGTATCGCGAAACAAATCCTTACGGGAAATAAAAAATATCGTGGCACCAGCCATGAACGGCCGGGTAGATACTTTATTCATAAAGAAAAACGAAGTGGTATGGGGCAAAT
>CAZKIR010000692.1:0-1797 GCA_964552835.1 uncultured Bacteroidales bacterium | reverse complement strand
ATCCGTGGTGAAGAACAGCAGCTTGTGGCCCAGGCTGCCGTGAAGAGTTCGTGTTGTTCGCCCGCGAAACTGAATTTTCCTTCCGGATAAGCCCTATCCAGCAACAAGGGAACGAATGGGAAAAATACCGCTACGTGATACGGGGCAATGCACCTGAGCCAATAACCAGCCCAACCATCAATGGCAACAAAGAAGTATTTAACGAAACAATGACCATTCACATTGAATACCCTTCAAGCAACGCTACCATTTATTACACGCTGGACGGCAGTATTCCAGGAAAGGATTCTAAACAGTACACGAAACCTTTTTCCCTCGATAAATCAACAACTGTCAATGCCATTGCTTACCTGGGCAACAAAACCAGCTTCCCGGTTTCCCGGGAATTTTACTATATCCCGGCCAAATCGATTAGCTACCAACAAGCCCCTGCCCCATCGTATAACCCGGGCCCCTACGCGCTCATGGACGGGAAAACAGGTATTCAACGAAAACTTGAAAAAAATTGGGTTGGTTTTCTAGGAGATGACATGGAAACCACGATCGAGCTGAACAAGCCCATGGACGTGCAACAAATAACGTTGCGGAGCATGGGCGACTGGTATTTCAACGTCTTTATCCCCGAAAAGGTCATCTTTGCCGTCTCGAGAGACGGCAAAAAATTTAAAAAGATTTATTCCGAAGATACCAATCCGGTGCAATCGTATTGGAAAATCCACGAGTACACGGTTAAACTGGATGAACCAGGCGTAACCCACGTGCGCGTGATAGCTATAAATGTTGGCCTGAACGATGAGCAAGGCGGCGCCATTAAACGTGACGACAAGAAAGCCTTGATGGTTTTTGACGAGCTATGGATAAAATAGCCCTGCTTGTTTAAAATGATTTTAGATAACCAAATCCAAATAACTGAAAATAAACTAGGTAATACAAGAAACGAAAATATTTTTGGGCAAAAATTTTATAAAAAATATTTTTTATATAGATTTGCACCGCAATATCGCGAAACGGTGCCATAGCTCAGTCGGTAGAGCAATGGACTGAAAATCCATGTGTCCCTAGTTCGATTCTAGGTGGCACCACCACCAGCCACCAAAACCAAGGTGGCTGGTTTTTTTTGCCCGGTTGGCAGGGTATTGAGTTGGTGGTTTGTAAACACAAAATTGATAATTGTAGGCATAATGTAGAAATAATAAAATATGGCATCAGCAGAAGTTATATTAAGAAGTGATTACAGGAAAAATAAAAAGGGAATTTTTTTGCTGGTATTATAAAATCAATAAACGACTAACCCTTATGGATCGTCAGCTTTGGATAATGGAAAAATGGGCAGAGAAAGAAGGGATTGAATTATAATACCTGACCATGTTCGAGAAGAAAAAAAGGGAGAGGGTAAAGGACAAGAAAAAAAGAGAAAAGGAAAAAAAATATCGGGAAACTCAAGAAAAAACAAATTAATTGTAGACACCATTTTCAATGAATCTAAAAAAATGATTTTCGTTAGGGGGTCTGTTTAATTATTTTTAGGGACAATAGTAATTACAGGCAGCGATTATTTAAAAAAGAGGTACTACCCTTATTTTAGTGGTTCAATATTTATGAGCCTGGTATAAAAAGCATCTTTATTGCCAAACTCGTCGTTGTCGAGAATTTTTGATTCCTCATTAACAGTCAGTTAACTGCGGTTCAAAAATTCTCTCCGCCTTGATTTTGACAAAAATATACCTTTTTATACTGGGCTCATTTATATTATACAAAACACAGTTTAAATATAGTTGTAAATGTGGTTGAAATATT
>CAZKIR010000691.1:0-1798 GCA_964552835.1 uncultured Bacteroidales bacterium | reverse complement strand
GCGGTTATTACCGGACACATTATGGCAACGCTATTGGCCCGGACGGAAAACCAAACCCACAGTCAGTTGGAGGTGTCAATATATTCTTAAACGATGTTTCAATTAGGTTGGAAAATGATTTCTTAATGTTTAATGGACAAGATAGATGGCGTTCAAATGGTGTAGAGGTGAGCTATAAGAATTTTTCAATAGGTACGTATTTGTACAATAATGACCCTAAAAACACTTATGGTTCTGATGATTATAGTTTAGATAAAGCAAGTCCGATTTGGGGATTAAACAGACCTGGGAAAGATGGCACTCCTTATGGTGGTTGGAATAAAGGTTATACTTACATGTCTCCATTGTATTTTGGATACAGGTATGGCAACACCGTTTACAGAACAGGGTATAATCATCATTCCTTTCAAGATTTTACTCAGAATGGAGTACATAAATTTTTCCCTCCTGGTCGTCAACATTATTATCAGGATTATTCAAAATTTAATTATAGAATGTATTACCACCAAGGATGGTATAATCCTTATTCATTATGGGGGAGATAACCATGAGAGTATCTAAGTTAATATTATCGTTGTTAGTCATGTTTCTATTTCACGCTTGCTATGTTGCACATAGGCAAACAGTTGTAGATTTCGACTATTGCTATAACAATACTAAGACAGGTATAGAAAATCAGATTAATATTAATGGGTATTATATAATACACCATATTTTTAAGGATAAAAAAATAGAAAAGGAAAATGTACGTACTGAAGTTCTTATGTTTTTAGATGATGGAATATATATTGAAGCACCTTCCATAGATTTCTTTTTGAGTGCAAGTAAAAATGAACAATGGGATAGTAAAGGCTTTGATGTAGGTATCTATAGTATTCATAATGATACTATTAAGGTTGAATATATTTATATAGGCTCTACTACATCAGGTTGTGAGACTGTTATGTATAAAATTATTGATTCAAATACTCTTAGCAGAGTTTTTTACGGTAATTGTGATAATCCACCTAAAACTTTTTCAAGTAGCCTCTCCGTATCAACGGCACAGTTTATTCCATATGATACTACACCCCTTATAGATAGAATATGGATTAAGGGAAAAGATTGGTTTTGGTGTGATAAGGAAAAGTACAAGGAGTGGAAGAAACAGGATAATTAAAGCAGAAAGCCTCGGGAACCGGGGCTTTTTACATTAAACAGCACCAGTATTTTCCCCCGCTAGCGCAGACATGTTTCCTTGCGTTAAACAACGACAAAAAATGATATTCGTACCAAAAAAACATCAGAATTTCAAATGCGTTGAAGATATTGTTTTATTTTAGTTCAGATTAAACACCACTAGCGCGGGGAAAAACTGTATTTTTAGCTTCGTCCCAATCCAAAAGCCTGTCTGGGTCTTCGCGTACCTTGTCAAAACGTTCCATTACCAGTTTTTGGTGAACTTCAGGAACTTCAAGGCTTTCCTGTTCTTTTTTTAGCGCGTAATCAAGCATGTTTTTAATGGCATGAATTAGGTTTACATCGTTTACCTGTCTAAACCGTTCTATAATAATCGCTTTTTCGGCTTGTATGTTCATGGTACTTGTTTTATTTTGTTTCTTTCATACCTTGCAATCACAGGAGCATGAACCCCGATTTATTTTGCAAGTTCGTCCCGCGACATTTTTTTCTTTTTTCTAAGTTCTTAGAGTCGGGTTCCAAACAATATAAATGTGTCTTTTAATACTGTAAAATCAATATCTTTACAAAAATACATGATTAAAATATCATAAACAAGTAAAGTATTTTTTGTTTTATA
>CAZKIR010000690.1:0-1799 GCA_964552835.1 uncultured Bacteroidales bacterium | reverse complement strand
TTATTTTTACAAGGCTTCCCAGTTTTTATTCATTTTTAGTCGCGGATATAAGGTAGTATTTTTTTATATGAAAAGGTACCTGCCTGGATAGCTATTTTACAAGCTGTATTCAGGCGGTCAGAACCATAGCCGCGGTTCAGTTGTATGATGCCCATTGCCCGCTTGTATTGTGTTTCAGGGTATTCCCCAAAAGAAAGCACCCCTTTTATGCATTCGGTCACATGCTCGCCGTGTTTTGCCGCTTTGTTTAAAAAATAGTCTACGTTATATTCAGTATATGCTTTTTGCTGGCTGCCCAGATGGTCTTTGACAGTGATGTAAACACCTTTTTCATGGCTTCGCACGTGGAATGCAATACGCTCGTGGTTGTAATAAACTTCTATGGTTTTGCCCGTGTAATGTATCAATGTTTTTTTACCGATATAACGGTAAGGAACGCTGTAATAAGTTTTATCGGGCGAAAAGTAGACATAACCAATTTTCTGGACTTTGGCCCTGCGGTATTCTTTGATTTGGAAAGCTTCACCGGGCAACGGCTTAAGGTAGCCCCGCTCAACCGACTGAAAGAGCTCTTTACGGCTGGTTTCCTTACGGACCAATAATAGATCATTGTATTTGTCCAACAGCTTCCGTATTTCTGCATTGAGGTCTTCCAGCGAGAAAAACGTCATTTCTCGTAAAAGGTAATAAATGCGCTGATAAACCAGGTTAACGGCATTTTCGACAAGTGCTTTGTCTTGCGGGGAATAGCTTCTTGTAGGGTTGATCACACAATCGTAGTGCCTGCCAAAATCTTTTAATGAACGGTTGACCACCGGTTCATATTTACTTGAACGGGTCACGGCTGATTTTAAATTGTCCGACACGATAGCCTTGGGCACACCGCCATAAAAATCAAGTGCATTGGCCAGGCTACTGAGCATATCTTCCCTTTTCTGCGTCAATGTGGCTTCCACATAGGTGTGTTGGCTATGGGGCAATAATGCTACAAAAACTTCGACATCTTTTACCAGGCCTGTTTCACGGTCAACTACCTGTAATTTCTTGCCCGCGTAGTCGATAAATAGCTCGTGACCGGCTTTGTGTTCGAGCTTCATGGAACCTTTAACTTTGACATACTTTTGTTTATAGTGTTCCATAAACTGGGAATAGCTATAAGGTTGTTTGGCTGTTTCCTTATAATTGAGGTAATGGTGCAAAAAAGTAAACCCAGGGTGTTCCCTTGCCATTTTTTCTTTTTCAAAAAATCCCATTAACCCGTCATAACGCTCGTTAACGATTGTCGTGTGCGATGGGAAGAGTTCTTTCAGGGCAGGCCCGTCCATTTCCAGAAGTTCTTCCAAGGAACAATCACATGTTTTAAAAAAACGCATGTACGTGTTTACCGTATTTCGTGAAATGCCCAATAGTTCACCTATTCGGCGATTACTTTCACCATCAACGTGTAATGTAATAATCTGTTTTAAATCCATAGGATCAATAATGTTGGCCATATCAAGTCTTGTTTCTGCGATATGGCAATTTTTTTTGATCTTTCAAAGTGGTACCGTGAGATTGTGGCACAAAACGAACCGAAATAAATAGTGCCCCGGCCCATGCAACTGGCACAAAACGAATCCGAATTAAAATTGCGCGTGCCCAAAAAGTGGCACAATTTGAACCGGAATCAGTGGCACAAACCACTCCGGAAATGGTGGCACAAATCGAATCAGATTATCCACACGTTCCCGTATGGGAGGATGGTGCATTGGCATATATGCAGGCGCAACGTTTTTTTATAGAACACAGTTTCAAGGAAC
>CAZKIR010000689.1:0-1817 GCA_964552835.1 uncultured Bacteroidales bacterium | reverse complement strand
AAAACTCGTGTACATGGGTTCGGCCGATTGGATGAAACGAAACCTCTACCGGCGTGTAGAATGCATATTCCCTGTTTATGAACAATCGCACAAGCAGGAGATACTGGATATCCTGAAAATCCAGTTACAAGATAACGTGAAGGCCTGCACAATTGACGAGAACTTGCAAAATATTTCCGTTTCGCGAAAAGAAGGTGGAAAAGCCGTGAGGGCGCAAGTAGCCATTTACGAGTACTTGAAAAATAAGAATGCTTAAGGTTATTTTGAAAAACAAAAAGCAAGTTTATCTAATCATCTTCCAGATCGGTGCCCGTTGTATCATCGGTATCCCCGTAGTTGTTGTCCATCTTGGTATTGTTGACCTGGCTGCTTAACCCGAAATCATCAAAATCGTCCACGTCCAGGTCTATTTCCACGTTTACTTTTACAAGATAACTGGCATCGATGGTGTCTACGGTAAACGCGTAAAAATAATCGTTGGCCCCTTTACTTACTTTGAAGATATGGTTTTCAAAACCATCCGGGTACTTCCTTTCTACAGCCTCGAGTACCTCTGGGCCAAGGTTCTTGTAATTAACGATTAATTTCTTTTTGACCATATAAATTTTATTGATATCAACAGGACAATTATACATCGAATAATCCAAATATTGAATACTTTTTTTAAAAAATGATGATTTTTTTCTCATTGTTTTTCTTGAAATATTGGTTTAATACGGTTAAATCCTGCGTTTAGTTTATCTTTGTACAGGAGTAAACCAGTTAAACCTAATAATTATGCTAGTTACATGCGTACATGTTCACGTGAAGCCCGAACACCTGGAAGAATTTATCGAAGCCACCCGTGCCAACCATTTTGAATCTGTACAAGAGCCCGGGAACCTGAGGTTTGATATTTTACAGCAAACCAATGATCCCACCCGTTTTACCTTGTACGAAGCCTACGAGAGCGAGGAAGCGGCTATGGCACACAAGGAAACCAAACATTACCTTAACTGGCGTGAAACAGTTGCCAACTGGATGGCCAGCCCCCGTGAAGGGATTAAGCACCTGGTAATTGAACCCACCGAAAAGAAACACTGGTAAATGAATTTTACATTTTCCCATACCCCTAACATTATTTTTGGCCCTGGTAGCATAAACAAAATTCCTGGATTGATTCATGTTATCGGTCATAAAGTACTATTGTTGACTGGTTCGGGCGGGTTCATGAAGTCGGGTAAAGGAAAAGAAATATTAAACTTGCTTTTCCGGGACGATTTTTCCATTAACCTGGCCTCTGTTGGCAAAGAACCCGCTCCTGAGGATATTGATACCATCGTGAACGAATACCGTGACACGGACATTGACATCGTTATCGGGCTGGGGGGCGGCAGCGTGATTGATGCTGCCAAGTCAGTTTCGGCCATGCTGCCAATGGAAGGTTCCGTGAAAGATTACCTGGAAGGTGTAGGCACCAAAGCCCATCCTGGCAAAAAATTGCCCATGTTGGCAGTGCCCACTACCTCGGGGACAGGCAGCGAAGCCACGAAAAATGCCGTTTTGAGTGAAGTAGGGGAGAATGGCTATAAAAAATCTTTACGGCATGATAATTTTGTACCGGATTACGCTGTAGTAGATCCCGGGCTGGTGCTTTCCTGCCCACCCGAGGTTACCGCGGCCAGTGGCATGGATGCATTTTGCCAGTTACTGGAATCCTACCTGTCTACCAAGGGAAACCCGCTGACAGACTCCATGGCATACGGGGCCATGCGATATATAAAAACATTTTTATTGCCTGCCTATCAAACCGGCAAGGTAAACCTTGAAGCACGTAC
>CAZKIR010000688.1:0-1820 GCA_964552835.1 uncultured Bacteroidales bacterium | reverse complement strand
CCATGGCCTACCGCCGTTAAACCATGCATTTTTCCAGCCTCAGGGCTTTTGATGGTGGCCGAGTACACCAGGGAGGGCTGGCAAGAACGCTTGTAAGCTTCGTTTTCCGGGTACTTGTTATTGGTCCAGTACTCGTTAAAATCCCAGGTTTGGTTTATTTCAAATTTCACCACGAAAGGGGTTTCTATGTTTTTATCAAACCGCGTGTACAATACAAAATCGTTTTTTGGCGTGGCCGCTGTAATGCCATCGGGCACGGGATGTTCAGCATCGGGCATGTAAACCCCTTCCGTGGTTTCGGTGCCCCGCTTACGCGACCAATGGGGCAAGGCTGCCGGGTAAACTTTTTCGCCAGCAACCCACTGGCCGGAATCGACTTTCCCGTAACCAAAGGTGCCAGTCCCGACGGAACGGGTAATAAACAAGGTTTCCAGATAGTGCCCGGCCGTATCTTCAACCCATAGCACGAAAGAGGGGTAATTATGGGCTTCCCCCTTGGTGAATTCAAGGACTAATTTTTGCCCGGTATTTTCCTGAAGGGTATACAAGGTATCCATTACCGGGGCTTTCTGCATGGATTTCTTGGCCGAGCAGCGGGAAAATGCCAGGATGGACAGCATCATGATAATAAAATATAGGCTTTTCATGTATCTTTTTTTTAAAATTCAAAAATAACCCCTATGGTGGGCAACACGGTACCACCCCCCTCACTGTTAATAGTTTTCATGTCGTAACGCTGCACACCGTCCTCGTCAACGTAAGTAACCGGTGCCCCGTTTTTTTCTTCCCGTATAAGGATATCCTGGGCATCCACTTGAAAATTATACACGTTCTGCACGTCAAGGTACAGCATCAGGGAAAAATTATCCAGGAAAAATTGCTTGTCAACACGAAGATCTAACTGGTGAAAGGGCTCCAGCCGCCTCTCGTTAAACAGGTTATAATCCAGGTATGCTTGCCCCCGCGCGTTCCAGGCGGGAACAATACTCGAAGTGTAGCGATCATAGGGCGTGTAAGGTTGGCCGCCCACGAAGCGCCACTTCATGCCCACGTCCCAGTTGCCCTTTAAACTTCTTCGTAAAGTAAGGTTTAACAGGTGCTTGTTGTCCCAGGCCGTGGGCACGTACTCCTTCTCATTGTCCAAAAATTCGCTGCGCACGAAAGTGTATGACATCACCACGTTCACGCCATAAAAATCCTTGTGCCTGAACAATACATCCAGCCCGTAAGCCCTTCCCTCTGCCGAAGAGGTCACTTCCTCGTCACCAAACACCCCGAAATCGGCACTTTTGCTGGCGATGGAGATAGAATCCCTAAGGGAAAAAGGATAATCCCGGTAATACTTGAAAAAGCCTTCCAGGGCCAGCTTGGATTTCCCGGTTGGAAAAACCTCGAAACCCGATACCAGGTGATCGGCCGCGATGTACTTCAAGTTGTTTTCCTTGTTGGCCAGTTCGCCTGAATTATTTTTATACCCCAGCGTCGTGTAAGGGGGCAACTGGTAATACCTGCCCGTGTTAAAGGTAAGGTTCCATTTCGGGGTTAGGGAATAGGCCACCGAAAACCGGGGTGAAAATTGGTTCAGCATATTTTGCATGCTTTGCGAGTAACTGTTCCCGTCGGCTCGTAAACCGAGGGAAAGGGTAAGCCGTTCTGATAAGGTTTTTTTGCTAAGCTGTCCGAAAAGGCCCCATTTAAAAAGATCCAGGTTAGTATCGTAATCAATTTCTTGTTTTTGACCCCCCACGAAAATCTTTTGATAGGTAGAATTCAAGTACTTGGCATACTCGAAATTGGCCCCGGAGTTGATTTTAAAGCCA
>CAZKIR010000687.1:0-1838 GCA_964552835.1 uncultured Bacteroidales bacterium | reverse complement strand
GGCAAACCGGCCGATTGGACCAAACGGCCCCTGGTATTTCAGCAGCAAAGGGGGTTTTTAAGCCCATATTTTAACATTGCCGTGGTACAGGGTAACTACAAGCTGGTGGGCAACTGCCCTTACAATGCCCCTTTAAAGGAGTTTGAATTATACAATATCGCGGATGACCCGGGTGAAACAAAGGATATCTCCGAGAAGGAAACCAGCAAAGTGGAAGAATTGAAATTGGCTTTTGACGATTGGTTTGATGAAGTGGCCAACGATCCCCGTATGCAACTCCCCAAAATTATCGTTGGGAACGAAAAAGAAAACCCGGTTATCCTTACCAGAAATGATTTACGGGGGGTAGGCGGGAAAAAATGGACAGCGGAAAACACCTCGGGGTATTGGGATATTATCGTCGAAAACGATGGTAATTATGATGTTACGCTCATTTTTAAAAATAACATACACGAAACCAACGTAAGCCTGCGAACAGGTACCTGTGAATACAAGCTGAAAGCACGTGATTTTGAAACCAATGAAATTATTTTTAAAGACATTAGGCTGCAAAAAGGCGAGATGAAACTGGAAGCCTGGTACGACTACTGGGGAAAGAATGGCCCCGAAGTCGTGTGGCCTTTTTATGTTGAAATTTTAAAAGATGGAACATGCGAATAAAATTTTGTTTTTTATGGTGTATTTTGTTTATGCCATGTGCGGGGCAATCATCCCCTGAATTAATCCAAAACCCCTACAACCGGGATGTTCAATCCCTTAACGGCGAGTGGCACAGCATCATCGACCAGTATGGCTCGGGGTATTACCACAACATGAGCCACAAACCTTTTCATGAAATTGAGGAAAAGCCCTGGTTGTTTTACCGGGGATTGTTTCACGAGAAAGAACCAGAAAGTAAAAGCGACCTGGTGGAATATGATTTTGACCGTTCGCCTACCTTGCTGGTACCCCGCGATTGGAACTCGCAACGTGACGACTTGCTTTATTTTGATGGCAGCATCTGGTACAAGAAAACATTCCAACACCTGCCCAACGGACATCGTCTTTTCTTATATTTCGGGGCGGCGAATTACGAGGCCAACGTGTTTTTAAACGGGCAATTCGTGGGCACCCACGTGGGGGGCTTTACCCCTTTTCAATTCGAGATCACCGGAAAGGTAGTGGAAGGGGAAAATGCCTTGATCGTACGCGTGGACAACCGGAAAGGAAAAGAAACGGTGCCCGCTATATTCAAGGACTGGTGGAACTATGGAGGCCTTACCCGTGATGTGATGCTGCTTACACTGCCCAATACATTTATCCGTGACTATTACCTTCAACTAAACGGGGGAGCTTCGGAAATTAAGGCAAAAATACAGTTAGACGGGACAACCTACCCGGAACAAGCCATGGTAGCAATTCCTGAACTGGGCATCCAGGAGAAAATTGAAATCAATGACCAGGGGAAGGGCGAAGCCACCATTCACCATAATGGAATAAGCTTATGGCACCCCAACAACCCCAAGTTATACGATGTTGTTTTAACGGCCGGGCATGACCGGGTCGAAGATAAAATCGGTTTCCGTACCATCGAAACCAAAGGCCGGCAAATCCTACTGAACGGCAAACCTGTATTCCTGAAAGGGATCAGCATACATGAAGAAATACCTGCGCGAAAATCAAGGGCTTACTCTAAAGAAGATGCACGCTACCTGCTTCATTTCGTGAAAGAGCTGAACGGTAATTACGCCCGCCTGGCCCATTACCCGCACAACGAGCATATCGTGAGGCTGGCCGATGAAATGGGCATCCTGCTCTGGACAGAGGTGCCCGTGTACCACGGGATTGCCTACCACGAC
>CAZKIR010000686.1:0-1838 GCA_964552835.1 uncultured Bacteroidales bacterium | reverse complement strand
CAAATCGACCCGGGCATGCAGGATCAGATTATCCCCTTCTCGTTTTAAACGATCGTGGGGCAATATTTTGATGGTAACATACAAATCACCATGTTCACCACCGCCCATGGACGGGCCGCCCTGGCCCCCGAGTTTCAATTCCTGTCCATCGTAAGCCCCGGGTTTTATTTTTACCCGTAGTTTTTTATTATTTACGTTGATAACCCGGCTTGTACCATGATAGGCTTCTTCCAGCGAAATGGACATCTCGGTCTTGTAGTCCTGCCCTTTCGCGCGTTGTTGCCCAAAGCCGCCGCTACCCCGGAAATCTTGGCTGCCACCGCCACCAAAAAAGGCATTGAAGAAATCGGAAAAACTGCCACTTTCACCAAAAAGATCGCCCATGTCCCCTTCAAAATGGAAGCTACTGCCCCCGTTGCCACCGGAAAACCCGCCAAAACCGCCACCGCCACCGGCACCGGCACCCGCATCAGCATACTGGTATTGTTTCCAGTTGGCGCCCAGTTTATCATATTTTTTTCGTTTTTCCGGGTCGCCCAGTACCTCGTATGCCTCGCTAATTTCCTTAAAGCGGTCTTCGGCATTGGCATCGCCAGGGTTCTTGTCCGGGTGGTATTTCACGGCCAACTTCCGGTATGCTTTCTTAATTTCCTCTTGTGGGGCGTTTTTTGACACCCCTAAAATTTTATAATAGTCTTTATAATCCATATCAACATGTTTTTTTCTGAAAAAATGACAACAACATCTTTGGTCACGTGTACAGGTTTGGGGCAATAAGCAGCTATACAGGCTATAACTTACTATTTCAAACCTGCCTACTACTAATTAACAAAAAACACACCAAAAACCCTTACAGCCTTGAAAGCGTCATTTTGTCATTAAAAATATCGGCTGATAGTTCAGGTTGAGGAAGTTAGTAAAGTAGTTGTAATTTCTTCATGTAATTTGTCAAGTATTTCTTTTTCCATCCCGGTATAAGTTCCCGGGTAATTTTTTTGAATAAATTCCGTGTACGAACGTTTTTCTTTCACGCATGTTTGCCCGAACAAAGCCGTGAGCTTGCCTAGCCGGCCTTTTTTCAAGAGGGCAAAGGCCTTTTTAGTGGCCACGTACCGTTGTTCTTGTTTAGCTAAAAAATCATGGGCAAAATGAAGGTTTTTTTGAAAAAGGCCGAAACGGTGATCCAGGTTCTTTTCCATTAGGCCGGGCATTTTTTCCCTTGATATACCCCTTAGCAAGTAAATCTCGAGGTAGCGAAAAAAACCAATTATCCCGTATGCATCCAGGTCGTCGGCCAGGTTAAGCATGAGCAGCAATGGCTTTTCGCCTATCCCCGGCTTGTTCCCGTATTCCTTTACATCATGGTACTCGATGGCCTGTAATACGTTCAAAAACCCTGCTGGTGGGGCACATGGGCAAATTTGAAAATAACCCGAGCACAATTCCCGGCTTTCTTTCCCGTGATCCGCCCCCGTGTTATGCACCATTCCCATGTCATGGAACAACGAGGCAACGAGCAACCCGTCTATGAAGTCTTTGCTGGTAATTTCCTTGTCATGGCCGAACAAGTATATCAATTTCTTGGCAAAATGCCATACCCTGAGGTGGTGATCCATATCGTGCGAGGGCAGGGGGTTTTCCCTGAACAGGCTTTGCCCATGTGCCAGTATCCCGGGCAACCTTTTTTTTTCTGCTTGTTTTATATTTTTTGCTATTTGATCCATGTATTCAAGTATATATCCATTTAAACCTTCCGGACAATCCAGCTCGTGTTTAGAAACAAATGGTTCTACCACGAATTTAATGATAACTTGCAATTTGTTTATATGTAGTTGAAA
>CAZKIR010000685.1:0-1842 GCA_964552835.1 uncultured Bacteroidales bacterium | reverse complement strand
CAATAAGAAGATAAACGTAGCTTTGTTTGTCTATACTGAAGCCCGGGTGTTTTATCGCCCGGGCTTTTTTTCAATTATGCACTTCCTTCTTGCCAGCATACTCGGTGGGCGATAGCTTATATTGCTTTTTAAAGCATTTACGGAAGTAAGACACCTCGCTAAATCCTACATGGTAGGCGATCTCGCTCACGTTAAGTTCTTTTTGGACGAGCAGTTGGGCAGCCCGTTTCAAGCGGATGGACTTTATAAATTCTTTCACGGTCTGGCCTGTTAAGACTTCCAACTTGCGGTACAATTGCATGCGGCTGATGCCAATCGCCCGGCTAAACTCATCGACGCTAAACTCCGGATCCTCCATGTTTTTCTCAACAATTTTCATGGCTTTGTCCAAGAATTTCTCGTCCATCGATTCAAGCTTCACGTTGGTGGGCTGCAATATAACTTCTCGGCTAAATTTCTCTTTCAGGTCGGTCCGGATTTGCAGGATATTTTCAATTTTTTTCACCAGTACCTCCATGTTAAATGGCTTGGTGATATAATCGTCGGCGCCTGATTCCAATCCTTTTATCTTGTATTCTTCAGAAGACTTGGCAGTTAACAGGATAACCGGGATATGGCTCGTTGACTGTTCCTTTTTAAGCTCTTTCATCAATTCAATCCCGTCCATTCCCGGCATCATAACATCGCAAAGGATTAGATCGGGAATATATTGCACGGCCTTTTTCTTTCCTTCCAGTCCATCGGCAGCTTCTACCACCTGGTAACAAGGGGTAAGCTCGTTACGAACAAACCCCCTTAAATCCGTGTTATCTTCTACCACCAGGATCAGTTTTTTACTGGAATGTCCTTCTGCCATTTCTTCCTCCCCGCTCTTGTTGTCCCAGCTTACCTCCACCCTGTTTTCATCGTTTGCACCAGGTACCGGTTGGGCGATATCAGCTTGTTTTTCTACAAGTGGCAACAAGACCACGAATTTTGTCCCGGCTTCTTTCCCATCCACGGTGTCTTCACGGGCCGTGCTCTGGAGCGAGATCATCCCCCCGTGCAGTTCTACCAGTTCCTTGGTGAACGAAAGTCCTATACCCGTGCCAATGACTATATTATCCGTATCATCGACCTGGTAAAACCGGTCGAAAATCTTGTCCATTTTCTCCCGCAGGATGCCCCTACCATTGTCTTTAATGCTTACCTCCACGTATTTTTCCTGATCCCTGCCGGCCATTTCTCCGCCATTGTTTACTTGATGGCGCATGATAAGGGAAATGGAGATGGATATCTTTCCATTGTTCGATGTATACTTGAAAGCGTTCGACAACAAGTTATAAATGATCTTATCGTATTTGTCCGGGTCAAAATAGGTGATGATCTCGTTGCTTATCGAGGAAAAAGAAAGATGGATTTTCTTCTCATCGGCAAGGGATTGAAAGGATGTCACGATGATCTTCGTGAATTGGACAATATCTCCCCAACTGCCCTCCAAGGCCAATTTGCCGGCCTCCATTTTTCTAAAGTCAAGTATCTGGTTTACCAGCCGTAGCAAGCGCTGTGCGTTATTTTGCATCATGTTTAACTGAAAACGGTCTTGGCTGCTCAGGCTATTGGATTTCAAAATCTTCTGCAAGGGCGACAGGATCAAGGTCAATGGGGTACGGAACTCGTGGGAGATATTGGTAAAAAATTGCAATTTCATCATGTCAATGGCCTTTACTTTTTCCCTTTGCACCCTTTCTAATTTCACCTCGTTGCGAAGGTTCAGGTTATAAGTTATCCACCGCTTGAACAAATACATGATCAAGAGGGCCAAAAGCAAGAACGATATTTTGAACCACAAGGTTTTCCACC
>CAZKIR010000684.1:0-1846 GCA_964552835.1 uncultured Bacteroidales bacterium | reverse complement strand
TGGCCAGATATCATGATGACCTGGGTATCGTATTTTCTTTCAGAAATCTTGTCTAATACCTCCATGCCGTCCATCTTGGGCATTTTAATGTCCAGCAGCACCACGTCAAAACTTTCTTCTTCCATTTTTTGCAGGCCTTTTATGCCGTCTTCTGCCAGGCTTACCTCGTATTTTTCATATTCCAGAATGTCTTTCATGGAGTTCCTGATTCCTCGCTCGTCGTCTATTGCCAGTATTTTTGCCATGTTATTATTTTTAGTGTTCCACGATCCCTTTCAACACCCTTTCTTTCAGGGCAAAGGGGCATTGTATCAGGTTCACGGTACGGTTTTGTTGCAGAACAAAATTAACAAATATCGAAAAAATTGTCTTATATTTATCCTTCTGAAATAAAAAATCAATTATGTGCACCTATCTATCTCGTTTTTTAAGCTGGACCGCATGTATCCTTTTACTTTTATCCACTGGTTTAACGGCACAAGAAAAGCCAATGGCCCAAGAAACCAGCCATTGGAACTGGAGCGTGGCACGTTATCGCTATGGTTTGTCGAACCCCGGCATAAATGCTTCCCTGGAATACCCCTTGTTGGCCGCTACCGATACCACAAGTAATTTTTTATGGCTCAATTCGTTTGGATTGTCACCCGATACCTTGGTATGGGAAATTGAAAAGGAACTTTTAACCCAATTTAATAGTGGGGTATACCATCATCCCATGAACCACCTGGGTTTGCACTTGAACGTGCAATTCCTGGGCCGCTTGGGCATGAAACCACCAGGTTTATTTTTTGAACTCGGGACAGGAATCGGTTACCTTCATAATTTCTACGCTACAACCTATGAAACCACCGGGATAGGGGAGTATAAAGAACCTTTTCTGCCAGGCCGGGGGTTTGCTACCTGGAATTTCTCGGCCGGCTTTGGGGTAGATTTAGAAAAATTGCGAAAGGACGTGCCCATCGCGATATACTGGAAACCCAATGTCTTTTTCATCTTTCCCTATAACCACTTGTTAAATTTAAACATGGCACAGGAGATAGGTGTACGTTTTAACCTTAAAAAATAACTTTTATAAATATTCGAAAAATGCAATACCATAGATATATACTAATTTTCATCACCGTGTTGTTTTTTTCTTGCCAAAAGGAAGGGGAGAACGTGGTACATGATTTTTTTTACTTGCGGCACGAGGGAGCCGACATGCCTGTTTACGTGGAAGGTTCTACCTTGAACAATACTATTGTTGTCGTTTTGCACGGTGGGCCGGGCGGCGACGCCCAAATTTACAACCAGGGGCTACCTGAATTCTCGAACCGGATGGAAGAAAAAGTGGTCATGGTATACTATGATCAAAGGGGATCGGGTGTATCAAAAGGGAATTTCGAGCAGGGGGATTTAAGCGAGGAACAATTTGCAGAAGATTTGCACCAGCTTATCTTGTTGTTGAAAAAAAAGTACGGGGACAATAACTCCTTTTTTCTCATGGGACATAGCTGGGGCGGCACGCTGGGAACAAAATACCTGCTAACGAAAAATTATCAAAATAATATTGATGGTTGGATAGAGGTGGACGGTGCGCATGATTTTATCGGGACTGGCGAGATGGTAAAGAACTTTACCGAGGTGGGTAATAAACAGTTAAGTAAAGGAAATAGCGAAGATTTTTGGAATGAAGTAATTAATTATTGCAAAGACGTGGACACCCTTCACCCCACCGACCAGCAATTATCAAAACTAAACGGGTACGGTTACGAGGCTGAATCCAGGTTATCCGAAGCAGGGGAAATCCAGTTGTCATCCGACATAAACCCTTTCGTGTACCTGGGGGGTTTAAAAACATATTATA
>CAZKIR010000683.1:0-1846 GCA_964552835.1 uncultured Bacteroidales bacterium | reverse complement strand
TTGCCCCGGCCCGTGAAATCAATTGCCGAAACCCCTTGTATTTCTTCGCATACCCTTACGCACCTGCCGCATAATATGCATTTGGCCGGGTCGCGCACGATGCTGGCGCTGCTTTGATCCAGCCGGTACTTGTGTTTTTTTGAAGGGAAACGCCGTTCCTTGATATGCAGTTCTTCCGCCAGGTGCTGGAGCTCGCACCGGCCGTTTTTGTCACAATACAAGCAATCGTCCGGGTGGTTGGCCAACAGGAGTTCCAACACGGTTTTTCTTGCCTTGATGACCCGTGGTGAGTGGGTTCTGATTTTCATCCATTCATCTACCGGGTGTGCGCAGGATGGTACCAAACGGTCTTTTCCTTCCACCTCTACCACGCACATGCGGCAAGCGCCCGTGGGCGAGAAATCTTTCATGTTGCACAGGGTAGGCACTTTTATGCCGTTGCGGTTAAGCGCCTGGAGGATAGTTTCCCCTTTTTTTGCCTGGATGGTGGTATTGTTTACTTCAATGTTTATCATACCCTACATGATTGAGATGGCGTCAAATTTACATGTCTCGTAACAAATGCCGCAGGCCGTGCATTTTTCCTGCACGATAAAAAAAGGATGGTGCTTGGTGCCCACGATAGCATTGGCCGGGCACTTTCTCGCGCAAGCGGTGCAGCCGGTGCATGTGTCTACATCTATATAATACATTCTCAAATCCTTGCACACGCCTGCCTTGCAGTTCCGGTCAAAGATATGGTCTTCAAATTCTTCCCTGAACCATTTCAGGGCTGTTAGCACGGCATTCGGGGCAGCTTGCCCCATGCCACAGAGGGAGGTGTCTTTCATGACTTCCGAGAGGCTTTCCAGTTGGATCACGCCTTTGAAGCGTTCCAGGGTTTGATGGTTGGTTTCTGTACGGGGCCTTTTACTGATATTATCGAGTATCTCGTACATGCGACGGCTTCCTTCCCGGCAAGGGATGCATTTGCCACAACTTTCTTTCTGGATAAAATCCATGAAATATTTGCTCAGGCTTACCATGCACACGCTATCGTCCAGCACGAGTATCCCCCCCGATCCCATGAGGCACCCGGCCTCGCTTAATTGCTCGTAATCGTATGTTACCAGCAAGTTTTCAGGTGGGACGCTGCCGCCCGAGGGTCCTCCAACATGCACGGCCTTCAGGGGTTTATTGTCACGGGTGCCCCCGCCGGCTTTTTCAATTATATCGAGGATCGTGGTGCCCATGGGTATTTCGAGTATGCCCTGTTGGTTTATTTTTCCGGTTAGGCCTATTAGTTTCGTGCCGCGGGATTTATCGGTCCCGATGGTCTTGAACCAGCTTGCCCCGCGGGCTATGATATCCGGAACGCTGTACAGGGTTTCCGCGCTGTTTACTACCGTGGGTTTTCCAAAAAGCCCATTATCGGAAGGGTAGGGGGGCTTGGTTTCGGGCATGCCCCTTTTGCCCTCGATGCTCTTGATCAAAGCGGTTTCCTCGCCACAAGCAAAAGCCCCGCTCCCTTTGGAGAGGGAAATGTCGAGGCTAAAACCGCTACTGAATATGTCGTGCCCCAGTAAACCAAATTTCTTGGTTTCTTCTATGGCTTTTTCCAGGCGTTGTATGGCCAGCCCGTGATTGGCGCGCAGGTAAATAAGGATTTCGCGTGCCCCTATGGCGTATGCCCCGATGGCGGCCCCTTCAATAAGCTTGAAGGGGTCGCCCTCGATCAAGAAACGATCAATCATGGAGCCGGGGTCGCTTTCTTCAGCATTTACTATCAGGTATTTTAACTCGCTTGATTTTTCCAGGGCACCTTTCCATTTTTTTCCGGTATTGTAACCGGCCCCGCCCCGCCCCC
>CAZKIR010000682.1:0-1862 GCA_964552835.1 uncultured Bacteroidales bacterium | reverse complement strand
GTATGAGCATCGGTCGGCACGTCTTGTAAATGATCAGCATGGATGGATCGTATCGTGGAAGTGAACATCCCGCCAAGTTGCGTGTTGCCTTTGTCATAATCTTTTTGCAAGCGGGCCAGGCTGTAATTGGTAAGGGGTTCTACTGTCATTTTTTCCTGTTTGTGTGGCCTGTCGATTAAAGCTTGTTCTTTTTCCGTAATGCTTTCCAGCACGCCAATTGACCATCCGTTACGGGTTTTACCGGTAAGCTTGGCCGCCCCGAGAATGGTGGTGTTCTGGGGCATGTCCATGTAGTCCCCGTCGTCTTGGCCAGGGCTATAGCGGGGTTGGCGCCCAATACGGCGGGAGTAAAACAGGTTGTCCTGGCTTAGGCTGCCGTCGCCCGTGGTCAGGCCAAAATCCATGATGTTCTTGCCCTCTATAAAAAAAGGCCTTTTTTCCTGGAAGTAGGTTTCAAATGTCGTCAGGTTTACCACGGCCGGGTCGGCTTCTACCTGCCCAAAATCTGGGTTCACGGTAAAATCGACGGTCAAGTCATTGGTAAGTCCTATTTTTCCGTCAACGCCTCCCGAGAACCGGTTATCGTGCCCGGTTGCGAAAGGGTTTCCGGCTTCTCTTTGGAAAGATTCATGTTGGGCCACCGCGTAAGGTACGATATCAAAGGGCTTTTGTGGCTTAATATCTTTGATGCCTTTCAGCGCACCAAAATGATGTACCCATCCTGGGGCCTCGCGGGGAATGTATTGCCATCCAGAGCGTTCACTTTTTCGGAAAATGAGCCGGTTAACTTGCAAACCCCATTCTTGTTCATTTCCGTTTCCAAAGCGTAATTGGGTAAACGGTATCTTGAACTCCGACATCCACCCGGTGCTGTCAGAGGTGGTTTTCGCGTACCATATCGGGTCCCAGCTCGAGTCCCAGTTGTCACCGTCTTCGGTGATGGCCTCGTCCCCTTTCACGCCCGCGGCATTTAGGGTAAACGAGAAAGCTGTTCGAAAGTCATGGTAACTATCGATGTTTACCTCTACCCAGTCGCCATCAAAACCATCGCGCCGGCACATCCTGTTCTCGATAGAATCCGGGTGTTCTAAAGCATGTATCGCGAAATAGATATTCTCGTCGTCATACAATACTTTAAACCTCGTTTGCCGCGTAGGGGGCGTGTTCCCGTAGGGCGAAAGCTGGATGAAATGATCTTCCCAGGTTACTTGTCCCCAGCATTTTTCTTGGATTAACCCGTCAATCACGGGAGGTTTTTCCTTAATTTTAGCCGTGGTGTATTCTCTTCGCGGATGCTCCTGGCCATAGCTTATTAAATGGGTGATAAAGAAAAGGAGGGCGCTCGCCAATGATATTTTTCCTTGCATGACAAGTTATTAGTTTGTTGAAAGGACGTCTTTTTTTACATCGTGCTGCATGAAACTTGATCCTAAAAGTATACAAAATTTTCAAGATATTTAGAAAGAAGATTATGACGAGTATCTGTTTGATTTTTTTGAGGTAAATAAAAACCACTATATTGCTTCAAGTAAATGGGGCGGGATATTTTCTTTTTCCATGAACCCTTTGGCAGGATAATCCCGCAACTTTTTTATTTCTCCTATTAAAAGTTGCTCCAGGTTTTCGCCCCGGTCAGAAAAAAGCTGGTAATCGGTTTGATAATTGCTCGCTGGCGGGCAATTAACCAGCACGGAACCTGGAAAATATAAGCGGGATGTCCTGAAAACCCTCCGTTGCCGGTACGGGGTGGCCACAAGGATAATTTTTCGAAATCCACCTGGGGGCAACAATTCTTTTTTTTCTAATAATTTTATTGAAAAATGGATGTTTTCGCCGGTATTGGTTGATTGGTTTTCAAGGAT
>CAZKIR010000681.1:0-1866 GCA_964552835.1 uncultured Bacteroidales bacterium | reverse complement strand
CACATCCCAATATAAAAACACCCAGCATCATTGCAATGAAATAATTTTTCATAATTTAATGTATTAAATTGTTATTAGAATTCTTAAAAATTAGCAGCATGGCCTTTTTTATTACTTCTTAATTCTGTCTTTTTTATAATCACATATTGCCGACAAAATACGCTCTTGTTCTTCCCGGTTTTCGACACATTCAATTAATATCTTTATTTGGGTCGATTCGTCGGGCGCGAGGATTTCTTTAAATTGTACGGAAGTATCTTCATTTCCATTATGATCGAGAGAACTTGCCCCGATTTCTATGCCTTGTGCATCCCAATTCTTTTTTAATACTGGTGTACCGTCCTTGAAGGAGAATTCAGGAGCGTGGGCGCCCCCGTCGTTAAACCAGGTCTGGACATACGGGGCCGGGGTAAAGGAACATTGTAACATGAAGCCATCAGGGTATTGAAGCACGGAAGGAATGCCATCGCTACCTTCAATAAGCCCATTTTCAATTAATGGTTTGCGATGAATAATGCCATATTCAGTACGTGTTTTGGCTTTGTTTGTCGGGATCCAGACTTCATGATCTTCAGGAACGGGTTCCCCCGTCCTGTTTAAAACTTCTTTACTGGGTATAAAATATTTAGAACCTGTTTGTGGCCTGAATGTAATGTGGTAACCCCAATCGGGTTTCAAGTTTTTGGGAGAAATATTTTTGATGGTATCCAGCAATAAAATTTTAGCCTGATTTCGGTAAATGATCACCTGCTTCACCACTTCATACATGGGTTCGCCCTTCAAGTACCAGTCCTGGGCCTCGTAATCAACATAATCATTAGATTGCAAATTACCAGATATTATCACCTTATCCTTTGTAACTTCCACTTCAGCCTTCTGCACGGGTATTGCATGAACCTCTCCATGCAGTGGCATCATCCGTCCGGTTTCTTTATCACGGGTGTGCATCCCCCAGTTTTGTAAACCAAGCATCTCAATACCTGCCGTAAAGGTTTTAATGTAAGTAAAGCCCTCATCGGGTTTGCCATTCCAGCAAACTTCATCAGAAACCAGGTTCAAGTCCTCGGATTTTGGTATAGGAAGAGGGGGTTCCCATAATAATGGACGGCCTTTATAAAATGCTTCACCAACTGAAAATCCTTTGGATGGATATATTTCAACGGATAAGTCGGGCGAACTAACCAATAACCGGTTCACGCCTTTGGGTTCATCATCTTTATGCCAGTTTTTTACTTCAATATCCTCGATCTTGATATTATTATCTGAATTTCTTTCTAGTGAAACGCAATCTAATTTTATTTTCATAATTTTATATTTAATTTAAAATGTGATATTACCCATAACCTGTTTTACATGACAACGCCACAATGATTTAGCCATGTTTCATAATTTGAGCGCAAGGCAGAAATACAGCCATGTATGTATTAATAAGTGTAATCATTTATATTTTGCTCCAGTTCTTGTTTTAATCGCGTTAAAAATGCCCCTGCAACAGCCCCGTCAATAATACGGTGATCCACTGTTAGATTCAATGCTATTTCCTGCCGAATCCCAATTTTCCCATCCTGGGCAAAAACCTTTTCCTGTATTTTACCAATGGCTAAAATACCACTTTCACCCGGGTTGATAATCGCGTAGAATTCATCAACATCATACCCCCCCGGGTTTGAAAGGGTAAAACATGCCCCTTCAAGTTTATCCATACTTAACTTGCCTTCACGGGCATCGTGTATCAATTTTTGAGTATCATTGCTTATTTGCCTGAGCGATTTGAAAGCATTTTTCACAACCGGTACTATTAAACCCTTTTCAAGGTTAACAGCAAAGCCAATATGTATTAGATCGGAAGAGCACACGTTGAACTCC
>CAZKIR010000680.1:0-1867 GCA_964552835.1 uncultured Bacteroidales bacterium | reverse complement strand
GCGAATACTTTAAACAAAAGGGCCTAGAACACCGGAACATCGTGCTGATCCCCGCCTCTGCACACGGCACCAACCCCGCCAGCGCTATCATGGCCGGGATGAAAGTAGTGGTTGTAGCGTGTGATAAGCATGGGAACATTGACCTGGAAGACTTAGAAAAAAAGGCCAGCGAAAACGCTGAAAATTTATCGGCATTCATGGTCACTTATCCTTCTACCCACGGCGTTTTTGAACCCGAGATAAAAAAAATGAACGGCATTGTTCACCAGCATGGAGGCCAAGTGTACATGGACGGGGCAAACATGAATGCCCAAATAGGCTTGACAAACCCCAAGCTTATCGGGGCCGATGTATGCCACCTGAACTTGCATAAAACCTTTGCCATACCTCATGGTGGCGGGGGACCTGGGGTAGGACCGATCGTGGTGGCCGAACATTTAAAGGAATACTTGCCTGGCCATGTTCATGACCACGCGAAAAAAGGTACTAACATTCCGGCTGTCGCGGCAGCCCCTTTCGGGAGCGCGAGCATTCTGTCTATTTCTTACGCGTATATCAGGATGCTAGGTACCGAAGGTTTGGCCCAAGTTTCCAGGATAGCCATATTAAACACGAATTACCTGGCCGCTTGCCTGGACGGGTATTTTCCTGTTTTATACAAGGGGACAACTGGACGGGTAGGCCATGAAATGATACTTGATTGCAGGTCATTTAAAACTGAAAACGGCATAACCGAAACCGATATAGCAAAAAGGCTTATCGATTATGGTTTCCATGCCCCTACCCTTTCTTTCCCAGTACACGGCACGTTAATGGTAGAACCCACGGAAAGCGAATCGTTCATAGAGTTAAACCGCTTCGTGGAGGCCATGAAGTCCATTTATGAGGAGATGAAAGAAATTACTGACGGGAAGGCAGACAAGGAAGATAACGTGCTAAAAAATGCCCCGCATACTGATTGGCACGTGACAAGCGAAAACTGGGAACACCCGTATTCCAGGAAAAAGGCTGCATTTCCCCTCGAATGGATAAAGGAAAACAAGTTTTGGCCAGCCGTAAGAAGGCTAGATGACGCGTATGGCGACCGTAACCTCCAATGCGCCTGTACACCCATTGACGAATATCGTGAAAATATTTTCAAACCGCTTTTGGACCCAGATGGTTGACGACAGGCTAAAAGCCTAAGAACTTGATAAAAATCAGGTTTTTAGGCCATGTGTTTTTGCAACTTTGAAAATCAGTAAATCGTATACTACTACACATCACACGATTTATCGAAACCTGCTTGTTAAAACAGGTATTTTGGTGTTTGTTTTCACAAGCCAAAACCAAACGTTATGAAAGACGCAAAAGCACTCATCCGGGACTTTATGGATAAGTTGGCTTCCAAGAACCCTGGCGAACAAGAATTTCATCAGGCCGTGTACAAGGTAGTTGAACAGCTTATACCCTTTATCGAGAAAAACCCTAAATACAAAAACACGAAAATATTAGAACGCATCGTTGAACCCGAGCGGGTTATCCTTTTTCGGGTACCTTGGGTCGACGACAACGAGGAAATTCAAGTAAACAAGGGGTACCGTGTTGAAATGAACAGCGCGATTGGCCCTTACAAGGGCGGCCTCAGGTTTCACCCTTCCGTAAACCTTAGCATTTTAAAATTTCTCGCTTTTGAACAAATTTTCAAGAATAGCCTTACCACATTGCCCATGGGTGCAGGAAAGGGAGGCTCCGATTTTGACCCGAAAGGAAAATCAGATACAGCTATCATGCGTTTTTGCCAAAGTTTCATGACCGAGCTTTTCCGTTATCTAGGCCCCAACACGGATGTGCCTGCCGGGGATATCGGGGTAGGTGCGCGTGAAAT
>CAZKIR010000679.1:0-1870 GCA_964552835.1 uncultured Bacteroidales bacterium | reverse complement strand
TAGTGCCTCTAAGAAAACTATTTATTTTTCATTCGTTATTTAAAATCATTCTTAATAAGGGGCAGGATTTTTCATTGCACGAGAGAATTTTGAAAAAAAAATGTAGTTTTTTCACCGAAACGTCACATAATGCCCCAGGATTGTACCAAAATTATAAATTTGAGCATACCTTGCCCCTTGTATCACGGTTATTATGATATTTTTCCTTATTCTTTTTCGGTTCGGTTAATTTTATGCAGCCTGTGGTGACTGCTGTTTAACCTTTTTGATAGCCTCTCTTTCCATATTAAGAATTTGACGTCCTATCTTCTTGAGATTGTAAGCGCAAACCCCGAGCCCGATATATCGACTGTAATGATGGGGCCCGCGATCCGGGCACCTGTCTAACCCCCTGTTCTCTAACTCGTTAATATTTGACTCTATAGCGCTATGCTTGTTTTTAAGCCGTTTAAATGAACGCGAATTTTCTTCCTCCTCTTGTTTTTGATTTCGCCTGCCAAGTTTTGGCATGATTACCCTGGGAACTTCTAATTCCAGGAGTGCCTTGTTGTCCTTGTTCCAAAACCCCTTGTCGAAGCTCCACGTGCTGATCCGGTATTTGTTTAATAGCCGGTCGGCAAGCTCTAAGAGAATTTCCCGGTCCTGGCTCTCGTGCATCAGCTTGTAATCAACGATTAAATCAAATTGGTCGGTGGTAATTGCTAACTTTTTTCCAAGTTCTACATTGGGTTGCAGTTTACCTTTCTTGATCCATTCGGTGTAAGTCTCGAATATTGAAAACATTTTTTCTGCATGTGAAATCTTTTCCCCTTTCAACACACGTCGTTCTACCATATCAACGTGCTTGTCAAGCAATACCAGGAAATGCTCCAGGGCTATGACCAGCAGTAGGTCCATTTTATCCCTTATCGGGAAATTCGGTAACTGCCCATCGATTTTTGAGTGTAACGATTTTGCCTTGGCAAGGTATTTTCGTGCTGCACTGACCACTCGCTCCTCTTTTCCCTTGCCCCCCGAACTACTTGCCTTTCCAAGTTCACGCATGAGGCCTTTCATTTCATGGCGCCAGTTCGAGATCTTCCGCCATCCCTCGATATCACTATATTTTTTTAGAAATTTTGAAACACAGTCCAGGCACTTACGGGCACAATCCCATAATAAATTATAATCCGTGGGAAAATGCACGTTGCTTTCGACTACAAAACTATCTGTTTTTAAGCGCAATGCTGTGTTTTCTTTTTTTTTGAACACCCTCTGGTGGCCAAAATCCAGGATTACCGCGTTCAACTCTTTTACCATTTCATCACTCAGGGCAGAGACATTGTCATAAATATTTTGATACTCGAATTCAACCCTCTCGTATCCAAAGGCGCGTTCTACTCCCATTAACTGGCGAAGGGACCGATGATTGTTGGCAAGATTGTGGAGCATCTCGTAGCTGATATTCAAACACAACCGTAATTGGGCCAGTACAAATATTATCCATAAGTCCATTCCCCTTCGACCCGTGGCTTTCTTGTTTTTTTGGATGTGCCGCTCTAATATCCTAAATATCTGTTGGTTATAATCCCGGCTGCAATAAATTTCCTTTAATGCGGCCAGCAGTTCGTCCACCGCGTTTTTCCTTTTGGAATTAATTTTGGTTTCCTCAATTGGAATTTGTCCAATGGTTAATTGTTGTTCGAATCTTTTTCTCATATTTGAACCTTTTGATTATTTTTGATGCATTCACGCGAACCTCGAAACGTTAACGTCGTGAATATGAGTAATTTTATCGAATTTACCAAGCCATCACCTTAAAAGATTCAAACAAGTTATTAACAATATTTTGTTGGATTACAATTATTTATGGGTTTTCTTAGAGGCACTA
>CAZKIR010000678.1:0-1884 GCA_964552835.1 uncultured Bacteroidales bacterium | reverse complement strand
CGGGATGGCCAAAACTTTGATACAGGAATTTGATGGAAAGATACCCGATAAGGTGGATCAATTACAAAAATTACCGGGGGTTGGCCGGAAAACAGCTAACGTGATTGCCTCGGTGGTTTACAATAAGCCTGCCTTGGCCGTGGACACCCATGTTTTCCGTGTTTCGGCCCGGCTGGGCTTAACGGGCAACGCGAAAACACCCCTTGAAGCAGAAAAACAACTGGTAAAATATATCCCTGAAAAGCTCCTGCCCATTGCCCACCACTGGTTGATATTGCACGGGCGTTATACCTGTATTGCCCGAAAACCCAAGTGCGTGGAGTGTGGGCTACAATTTTATTGCATGTATTATCAAACGGAACACGGGAGCGAAAAATAGTGTAGCCATGATGAGTCAAATTTTCACGAATGAGTTGGTTAAAGATGTTTTGCATGGTTTCATGGCAAATTTAGGCGACATGGTCTGTCTTTTTTCAATGGATGGCACGGTAAAATATACTTCCCCGGCATGTAATGAAGTTTTAGGGTATGATTTGGAAAACAAGTTTATCGGGAAAAATTTTATTTCTTTCGTGCACCCTGGTGATCAGGACAAGGTTTTTGACTTTTTCACGCGGATAACCGAAGGGCATGAAAAGCGGGTTCATTTTGAATGCCGCTTGAAAAATGCACGGGGGGGCATCGTGTGGGTTTCTTGTTCGTTTACCATGATACATGGGGAATACCCTGGTGATAATTATATACTGGTCGTCTCCACGGACATTAGCCAGCAAAAAGAGAAAGAAAAAGAACTGAAGAACTTGTTTTTACAGGAAAAAGAAAAAAATACTTTCCGGGAAATATTCCTTGAATGTTTATCGCATGACTTTCGTAACCCCTTGAACAACTTGTTTTTTGATTTATACTTACTGGAGAAGGAATTACCTGAAGGGGCAGGTGCCCCGTATATTAAAAGAATCCGGTCAGGTGCCAAGTTCCTGCAACACGTGGTAGGTGAAATGGAGCTGGTATCGGGCTTGTGCGAAGAACATTTTGATGTGCAGCTTAGTGCCGTTTCAGCTGGCCAACTGGTAAAGAATTTGTTGGAGGAAGTGAAATTTTTTGATCAAGAAAGGTTACGGGTGGTAAATGATTTACAAGCTGATGAAAGCTTGTTGATTAACCAACACATCTTGTTCCATATCGTGTATAACCTATTGGACAATGCTTTCAAGTACTCGGGAAAAGATAAAGAAGTTGAGCTGACCCTTCAAAGGAAAGATAAGTATTTAACTGTAAAAGTAACAGATCATGGGGCTGGGATCGATAAAAGTGAATTTGAACATATATTTAAAGCCCATTACCGGGTAGATAAGGCTGTAAAGCAATATGGAAGGGGGATCGGGCTATTTATCGTGAAAAAGGCAGTAGCCAAACTGGGCGGGCATATTATCCTGGACAGCAATTTGGGCAAAGGCAGCCAATTTACAGTAAAAATACCAGTCCTGGAAGGCGGGTAGGTATATATGCCTGTTTTGCCCTTCACGGGTAGATGTACTGTTTTATTTGTATAGAAATGATTATAAGTTTGGGATTTGAAAATCCTAAAATCAAATAATAATTGAAAAAAGTCCTGTTAATTGATGATAACAAGAAATTTTGTCAATCTGTTTCCGAGCTGTTACAGCACGAGGGTTTTCAGGTTTACCTGGCTTATGATGGGACGGAGGGGATACAAAAGGCTTTGACTATCCCCCCAGATATTATCCTGTGCGACGTGGTAATCCCGAGAATGAGTGGTCACCAGGTATTTAAAACCTTACAAAAAATCCCGAACACCAGCGTGATCCCCTTCATTTTTATCACGGGCAAAAATGAGCGCCTGGATAACCGGGAAGCCATGCA
>CAZKIR010000677.1:0-1885 GCA_964552835.1 uncultured Bacteroidales bacterium | reverse complement strand
CTTGTACTCAAGGGATTTTGTTCCGAAGTTCAATAACAGGCCGACTTTAAGTTCCGTGGCTTTCAAATAGTTAATAAGCTGAGCCTCTTCAATTCCAGATAAACTGGAGATAGCTTTAATCTCGGTAATAACCTCATCAAAACATACAAAATCAGGCTGATACGTTTTGGTTAATGGTTCCCCTTTATACAATATTGTTTCACGCAAACTAAAAGGGGTTAAATGAAATATACGCTTCCTCCCTGCCAATGAATCCCTGAATTTCCTGTCAATATAGAAAGCACTTGACCCGGTAACTATAAGCTTTATTTTATCCTGGTATTCATCATAGAGCAATTTGAGAAAGTTCGTGGGATTTTCCAGGTATTGAATCTCGTCAATGAAAACATACGATTTTTTTTTAGGGGCAACAGGAATGATGGAAAAAAGGTTTTCAGGTTTTTCATCCAGCAGTTTTCTAAAATCGATGCGTTCAAGTGTCAGGTAAAATGTCCGGTATCCTTCTGTTTGAAGTTCTTTTTCAAGTTCCTTTATCAGGGTTGTCTTTCCTACCTGCCTTGAACCGGTCAGTATTGTCACTTCATTCCTGAATACATGTTTTTTTATTTCTGGAACAATATCTCTCCTAATTATCTTCATGACGCAAACTTACGAAAATATTCGATAATTTTTAAGGTATGACATAGTAATTTTTCAATATTTTATAAGGTTAGATTTTAAAAAAAATGATATAAGGTTTAACAGGGATTGAGTTATAAACTTACCAGCCTTATCAACATTCCAATCGTTTACTACTTAGTGGGTCGAAGAAAGCCTGGTTTTCTTATAAGCGATACTTCGCGAAACTCGCATCGCTTAACCCAGGTATCATTCTCCCCGTAAAATTTCATTGAGCCAATACCCCTTGTACCAGGGCAACTACCCCGAAAGATTCTGCCGGGCTTTAGAAGAAAAGAACATGATAATCAATGGAAGCACGCAATAATCAAAAAAAAAATTTATTTTTATTGGTTCAATTTTAGGGGTACCTTTAAAAAAATGAATTTATTACATAAAAAAAAATTCTCAAAAACAAATTGTTAATGAGAATTTATAATTCTGAAAACAACAAATACATTAATTCCTTTTAGATGCCCATTTATTAATAATAAAAATATTACACGGTATTATGAAAGCAAAAAATAACATCTTGTCGCGACTGGTTTTGTCCGTAATTATCATGGGGGCAATAACGTCTTGTGTTTCAAAAACTGAACAAAACAATACCACAGGTCAAATTCAGGTTGACACCACCAGGTATTGGAAGTATAATGGACAACTAACATTGCTCCTCGGGGCTTTTGACCATGGCCACAATCCATTTATTGATGGTTCAACCCTGGACGATAAAAAGATTGATAGCATAAATGTTATTGTTTCTCAAATACAAGAAATGGTAGATGCCGGCGGCAACACCTTGAGGTGTGTATTGGACCCAGGCCTCGCGACATCGATCGGCATTGAATCCTACCAGAAAAACCCCGATGGCCTTTATGACCTTAATAAACCTGTAGGCCCCTATTGGGACAGGCTCTCGACATTTATCTCGGAAGCAGGCAAAAGAGACGTGATCGTTGAACTGGAAATATGGGACAGGTTTGACTGGTTTGGAAAAGGTTGGGAGGCAAGCCCGTTCAACCCTAAAAACAATATTAATTATACCTATGAAAACACGAACCTAAAAAAAATTTACGAGCGTGGTGAAATTTATTTTAACCACCCGATGGCCTTAGGGGTTCCGGATAGGCCAAGCTATGATACAGCAAGTACGCGAAGAAAAGAAAATTACGACAGGGTACGGAAATACCAGGAAATATTTGTTTCAAAAGTATACGAAATAGCAAAA
>CAZKIR010000676.1:0-1888 GCA_964552835.1 uncultured Bacteroidales bacterium | reverse complement strand
GCAGTATTGCATTCGGGACATCGTTCAATAAAGCGTATGGGTTGACTATTGTGAGGTCTTTTTGTTTTATCTACCCCTACGATCTTGGGAATGATCTCACCACCTTTTTCTACATAAACAATGTCGCCAAGCCTGACATCCAGTAATTCAATCTGGCCGGCATTGTGCAGTGAAGCCCGTTTTACTGTAGTGCCTGCAAGATGGACAGGATCAAGGTTTGCTACAGGAGTGATTACTCCTGTGCGGCCTACCTGGTAATCAATCGACAATAGTTGGGTAGCCGTTTGTTCTGCTTTAAATTTATATGATATGGCCCAACGGGGCGATTTGGCCGTGAACCCGAGTTCTTCTTGCTGCTCATAGCTATTTACTTTTATCACGATCCCGTCAATGTCATATGGTAGGGAGGTGCGTTGGGTGTCCCAGTGATCAATATACTTGTATACTTCGTCCAGGCTTTTGCATTTTTTCACGTGTTCGGATACGCGAAATCCCCATTCACGCGCTTTTTCTATGTTCTTGTAATGGGATTGAAAGGGCAGGCCCTCGCCCGTTATGGAATACAAGAAGCATTCCAGGGGGCGCTTGGCCACCATGGAAGATTTTTGTAACTTCAAGGTGCCGGCCGCGGCGTTTCGTGGGTTGGCAAAGGGTTTTTCACCCTTTTCTTCTTTATCTTTGTTTAATTTTTTAAAAGAATCGTGCGGCAAGTATATCTCGCCCCGTATCTCGAACTTGGGCGGGTAATCCTGCCCGTGCAATTTCAGGGGAATGCTTTGGATGGTTTTCACGTTGGCCGTCACCTTGTCGCCCTTGGTCCCGTCGCCGCGGGTAACGGCCCTTTGCAATTCGCCGTTCTCATAGTGTAGGCTGATGGCTATCCCGTCAAATTTTAACTCGCACACGTATTCAAACGAACCGCCAATCTTTTTACGGACCCGTTGGTCAAATTCTGCCAATTCTTCTTTAGAGTAGGTATTTCCCAACGAAAGCATGGGGTACTCGTGTTGTGCCTCCTCGAATTTTTGATCCCGGTCATCGCCCACGCGCCGGGTAGGGGAGTTGGGATCAAAAAAATCCGGGTATTTCTTTTCCAGGCTAATAAGCTCTTGCATGAGCTGATCGTATTCAAAGTCGCTAATGTTAGGTTGGTGTTCCACGTAATAGCGGTAATTGTGTTCGTTCAGCTCTTGCCGTAAGGTAATAATCCTGTTTTGTATTTCTATTTTATTCATCATTATTTTTTGAGAGGATAAAAATACGAAAGTATACACAAGCTTCAAAGTTAAAAACGAATTCTAACGAAACCGCCCCGAATAATCAATAAACAAGATGGGATGCTAATTTCATGGCCCAGAATACTACAAGCTCGTTATATTTTTGCTTGTTTTGTTTGTCAGCTATTTATTGCATTTAATTGGCTAAGGATTTGTCTATTAATACCAACTTCCGCGATGTACTCAAAATCCAAATCCTCAAATCCGCCTGGTCAGGTTGATACCCTGGTTTGGATTTTTCGTACGCCCTGCTTTAGGTGGGAATTTAAACATTCAACAGTTTTCAATCAATCAAACAAACATCAGCAGGCTCACTGCCATGACGCCCATGCCCGAGATAAGCCCGTAGATGGACAAGTGGTGCTCGCCGTATTCTTCTGCCGCGGGCAACAATTCATCAATGGAAATAAATACCATGATACCTGCCACGGCCGCGAACAGTATGCCAAAAAGCGTGTCGGTCATGAAGGGCATGAGGATAAGGTAACCCAATATAGCGCCCACCGGTTCGGCAATGCCTGAAAGAAAGGACAAACGGAATGCTTTCTTGCGGCTGCCAGTGGCGTAATAAACGGGCACGGAAACAGCAATCCCTTCTGGGATGTTATGGA
>CAZKIR010000675.1:0-1892 GCA_964552835.1 uncultured Bacteroidales bacterium | reverse complement strand
TAATTCATAATATTTGATATTTTAAATTATAGGTTATTAGGCTTCAATTATAACAGAAATAAAAAGAATCGCTGTATTCAATAATCCAAAGATTGGATACATGCGTGTTTTCTTGTGCATTACGGTACAAAATTCATGTACAATATTCTGGATTATTGTTCGCGTGAAGCTAAATAGTAAGGTTTACAGGTGTTTGCACGATAATACAAAGAAGAAAAAAGCCCGGCAAAGCAAACCTTTACCGGGCTTTTTTTAGGTATAACAAGAGTTATGTCAAGCTTTTTTTAGTTTACTACAAGTTTTGTTGATAAATGATGTTTATCCTTTATTAAATATACAAGATAATGCCCCGGGATAAGCTGCCTGGTATTAATTGTTATCAATTTTTCATTCCATATCGGGCGTGTAGTAAGAACTTGGCCTGTAAGGTTTGTTAGTTGAAGGAACTGCCAACCCTGACCGGGAACGTTAACTTGAACAAGTTCCTTAGAACAAGGGTTCGGGAAAGCCAGGAGGTGGTTTTTGGGGTTCGTTTCAGCTACCTGTTTTTGAATGGCCAGGGTTTGTTTTTCTTCTTCTATTTCAAGTTTTAACCTTGCCGGGACCCAGCCCTTGTCTGAAACCCAAATCCTGGAGCCTGGGGTTTCATGTTTTCCCTTTATTGCCAGGCTGATGATTGAATCTTCTTGTACCAGGGACTGGTTCACGAAGTCGATCAGGCTTCCTTTTAATGTATAAACGGTTTCGCGTGTAATGTTTTTTTCGGCCAATGGTCCGGTGAGAATAGCCGGTTTGTTGTCCCAATTTATAGTTTCTTCACTCCAACCATTGCCCGTGCCAAATACCTCAATATAGAAGCTATCGGCACGTGTCCATCCCTGGTCAAATTTTTGGTCGCTTTTGATTTCTAGTTTTGCAGAAATAATTTCCCCTTTTTCTAAACCATGAAGGTCAAATTTCAAGAATATTTCCCGGGAACCCAGCGTATCGGTGTCCATATTGCCGCATTCCAGGTCGGTTATGCTGTTATAGTTTTCTTCCGGGGCTTCTTTACTTACCCAAGAATCCTCTGAAACCGTGATATATTTTACTGAAACCCCAGAAGTAGATAAGTCTTTTCCAGTGGTTTGGGACAAGGGAAATAGCAAAAATGAAATAACATAAATAAAAGAATTTCTCGCGTTCATGATACAAGTTTTAGTTTATAGATTTTTTTGGTAAAACTATCATATTCATCACTTATCCATGAACACTATGGTCTTTGATTTGAAGTTTATTTTCCAGGTATGTTTTTTTTATTTTTCATTTCCCTAAAATAGTGATCAATTTCTTTTTTTACCACGGAGGAGAGGAGCAGGATGCCGATGAGGTTGGGAATGCTCATGAAAGTGATGACCATATCGACAAAATGCCAAACCAGGTCGATGCCCCAGATTGAGCCCAGGAACACGAACAAAACGAAAAAATACCGGTAGGTTTTGATTTGACGGGGGCCAAAAAGGTACTCGGCGGCGCGGTCACCGTAATACGACCAGCTTATCATGGTAGAAAAGGCAAAAAGTAGCAGCCCGGCCGCCACCACGTGTTCGCCAAGAAAATCCAGCCCGATAACTGCCAATCCCCTGTTGAAACCTTCTACTGTCATGCCCACGCCCTTGAGGCCGCTGTCCCATGCGCCTGAAAGGATGATTACCAGGGCCGTGAGGGTACATATGATAATGGTATCGATAAATGGCCCCACGGAAGCTACCAGGCCTTCGCGAGCGGGGTACTCGGTTTTAGCCGCAGCGTGGGCGATCGCGGCCGAGCCTTGTCCTGCCTCGTTCGAGAATATCCCCCGGGCCACCCCAAAACGCAAGGTCATGATAAAAGCGGAACCTATGAAACCGCCC
>CAZKIR010000674.1:0-1906 GCA_964552835.1 uncultured Bacteroidales bacterium | reverse complement strand
CATGGTTGCTGTTCACAATCAACTGAAAGTTGCGGTTTCTCTCAGCGTACACGGTAAGAGTATATGCCTTTTGCCGATGTTCGCTTATCCTGAAAGTGATTATTAAGGAAGTACCGCTTGTATATCCATGTACGGTTATGGTTGCCGTGCTGGTATTTTGCCCATTTCATTAATTGGTTAAATATGAATTCACCCATGCCAAGGAAGCATTTTTTAGCACATAGGCCCTTGTGATAATTTGACCAACCCCGTATCACGGGGTTGAGCTTTCTTATCAGGGCATGTGCCGGAATCCCCCTGTTGTTATGAACTATAGATTTAATCTTATATAAAATTAACTTTTTCACCTTTCCATCTTGGAAACTTTTTGATTAATACCGTTTCCAGTCCGTCCATTACCATGTTCATTATAATGGGCGATATTATTCCACCCTGTGGAGTTCCCTGTTTTGTAGGTTTCCATCTCTTGCCGTTAATAACCCCGGCTTTTAGCCATTGTTTCAGGACGGATTTATTTATAGGTATATTGTCCATTATCCATTGATGGCTAATTTGGTCGAAACAGGATTTTATGTCTGCTTCGAATACCCACCGTGCCGAAGTTTTCCGGCATAGGGATAAAAAAACACTGCCCTATAACATCTGCACATGACCTGTAAGGACGAAAACCGTAAGAGTTTTTGTCCGCCGTGGTCTCTGCAACAGGTTCCAATGCAATAGAGAAAAGGGCCTGCATGGCCCTGTCATGAATTGCAGGTATGCCGAGCGGTCGCTTTTTACCGTTCTTTTTAGGGATGTACGTCCTACGTGAGGGTTTAGAGACATAACCTCTTATTTTGAGGTTTTTAGCTGCCTGTATTTTGGCCTTGCCACTTAGTAGTATGGCTTTGTCCACTCCGGGAGTATGCCTGCCTTTGTTGGTGGTTACCCTGGATACAGCAAGCAGTTTAGCGTCAAATGATTTAGTTATAAGGTGCATTAGGGCTTTTGCTTTGCCCCAACGGCCTTCTCGAATAGCCTTGGCAACCCGTTTTTGTAACCGGTTCACTCTATAGATAACCTTAGCCCATTCAATGGACTCCCAGTTATCTGTAGTGTGTTGTACTGCACACGTATGGTTAACGTTCATTTGTCTTTTTACAATTCATCGGTTTTACAAAAATCTTGTGCCATTAAGCACCAGATAAAGGTCAGCGGGTTTTCACCCGTGATAATGTTTCAATCACTATCCATCTCATTACAAGATGGCCTTCGCTTTGTTTATCCTCTCTGTCCAATACGTCCCCATGCCTTGCGGTTAGGGTTTTGTCCAGGTCATTTGCTCGAAATGGTTGGAGATGCGCATTGGGCTTCCATGTTCCATCTACATAACTTTTTGTGAACTTAGGTATATCCTTTCTGCCGGTTAAACAACATCTCTGTATAAGCTGCGTCAATCGCTTATAACCTGTCAACTCACCTCTTGGTAATAGCGTGTCAGCCTTTTTACCCACTATTTAGAATAGTGTTCAACTAAAAATACTTTTCCAGTTTGGTTCGCTCCTTAGCCATTACGACAGTTGCGGAATATTCAATTAATTTTACCATATTCACTCACCCGTGCCCTTAATCGGTTTAAGGCACCGAAGACCTTCCACCTCGCGGTTTATTGCCTTGTTTTGAGGATATTCAATCCAAACAATTGGTACATTTTTCCCATGAGCTTCAACCGATAACAGCTGCACTGTACATCAGTTGTCATGGCAGGGTACTGTTGAGAGAACAACAGGTCTTATCAAAGAACTAAAATTTAATGTTATGTCTCAGTAAAACAATTATGTAGACGACTTCATGTCGCAACAACGATTGGCAGTCGAGTAGGCCAGGGGAATTTCACCCCAAGCCTCTCACAGAACCGTACCCCGAT
>CAZKIR010000673.1:0-1911 GCA_964552835.1 uncultured Bacteroidales bacterium | reverse complement strand
ATTATTGCCAAAATGTACAGCTTGTTCAAAATAAATTTGATGGAGAAGGAGAAGCCAAGATATCGATCCGTGCGAGCGAGGGAAAAAATGTAAAAATTACCGATAATTCAGGCTTTCTTCACGGGCAGCTATCAAAGTAAAAATATACCCGTGGAGCGGGTTAATATAATCTCTTGTTTTTTTTATCATAGACAGGGGATTTTTTCAATTTTTACCCAAGAGTTTTTTTAAAATAGTATATATTCGTAACGTATAAACGAACCATAACTATTAACTACTAAATTCTAACTACATGAAAAACAGACTGCACATTATCATGCGGGTATCTGTTTGTTTTGTCATTTTTATCCATTCTACTTTTCTTTTCGCGCAAAAACGACAAGTAAAAGGCACTGTAACGGAAGTTGCCACGGGGGAACCTATGATTGGTGCTACCGTGGGGATAAAGGGCACAACAACAGGTACCATTACAGACTTAAACGGGGATTACGAGATTACCGTCAATTCCCCGGAAAATATCCTGGTATTTTCTTATATCGGGATGAAGGAAAAAGAAGTAGAAGTAGGCGACAAGTCAGTTATCAACGTGTCGCTGGAAGCTTCCAGCACTGAATTGGACGAGATCGTGGTTATAGGCTACGGTACAGTAAAAAAAGAAGATTTAACGGGTGCAGTAACCGTGGTATCTGGCGAAGATATTGCCAGATCTAATGCTTCAACCATAGGGAAAGCTTTGCAAGGGAAAGCCGCCGGGGTGCTGGTAACAAACACCTCTGGAAAACCGGGTTCAGATGTTTCCATTAAAATCCGGGGCATTGGTTCTATTAATCGTGAAGCAGAACCTTTGTACGTGATTGATGGCTTACCAATGGGTGGTGGGTTAAAAAATATTAACCCGGCTGATATTGAATCTATCAATATTTTGAAAGACGCTTCAGCAAGTGCTATTTACGGTGCTAAAGGTGCCAACGGGGTAGTTATTATCAACACCAAGCGGGGCCAAAGCGGTGAGCCCCGGATTAGCTTTTCCAGCTATGGCACATATTCTACCGTACCCAAGATGTATGATGTTATGAACGCGGAAGAATACGCGGATTTCACGAAAAATGCTTACGATACCTACAATGCCAACGTGACAGATGAAGATGACAAGAAAAAATTCCCGCCTCCTTATACCGATTCGGCCCGTGCCAAGATGGGCTATATTGATACTGACTGGCAAGACCTGATAACACAGCCTGCCTGGGGGCAAAACTATAGCTTACAGGTCTCGGGGGGCAGTGAATCCAGTAACTACGCCCTTTCAGGCAATTATTATACCGAGGACGGTATAATGGTAAATACCGGAACAAAAAAATACATCTTGAAAGCCAACTCGGATTTTAAAATTGGCAAATGGATAAAAATTGGGGAGTCATTGAATTTTAGCTCCATTACCGATGATAACGAAAGCCATTATACCAATGGCAATTCATGGCTTGAAGCCGCACGAACTTCACCGCTTATGCCTGTATACGAACCCAGTGCCAAGGGTGGCTTCGCGGGGCCTACCGATTCTGTAACGGCCAATAACGAACGCACGAACCCCTTGGCAGAGCAAGTATTAAACGAGAACATGTACACGGGGACATCCCTTCTTTTGAACACTTACCTGGAAGTAACCCCCTTTAAAGGACTGTCTTTAAAAACCAGCCTGGGATATGATAATTTTTCTGGTAGAGAGAAACAGTGGTCCCCGAAATACGATCTGGGAAACCTTGGTAACCGCTGGAACCCGACTGCTAAATTAAAACAGGAAATGAATTATAATAGCCGGTATGTATGGGATAAGCAAATAACCTATAATAACTACGTTAACAGGCATGACTTTACCCTTACTTTCGTGCATACCAACGAGGAAAGCACTGGTGG
>CAZKIR010000672.1:0-1919 GCA_964552835.1 uncultured Bacteroidales bacterium | reverse complement strand
AGTTTTAAATAGTACATGAAAAAATTCCTCCTGAAAAACAACTTGTTCATTATTCGACAGGTTTAAAAGCCCCAGGTTGGAAATATAAATTGTGAGAATACCTATGGTTATGGCCATTTGATAGAGTGCGACGACCGGGCCGCGGATGCGGGCCGGGGATATTTCTGATAAATACATGGGGGAAACAATGGAAGCAATCCCGATGCCCATGCCGCCCACGAAACGATAAAAAATCAGTTGGGCTTCCGAGGTTGATAGCATACATCCAATAGCCGTGATTAAAAACAATACAGAAGAAATGATAAGCACTTTTTTTCGGCCGATTTTATCACTTAATATGCCGGCAAACGAAACGCCCGTAATGCTCCCCACGAGCGCGGAACTGACAAACCACCCCTCTGATACCGCGTTCATGGCAAATTGATTTTTCACGAATAGCAATGTCCCCGACACCACGGCGGTGTCAAAACCAAACAGAAAGCCCCCAAGGGCGGCAATAAAACCAATGATACCAAACAAGATTTTTTTATTCATGTAACTACATTTTTACTATTAAAATAATGTACAAGAATAAAATATATCTTATAAATACACCACCAAAATCTTTTCAATTATCGATACTATTTTATCTTTGTGTATTTAATATTGCTGGAAACATGACAAAATATCATATTTACAAATGAAAGGTGTATTATCGAAAAACAGGCAAGCAGTTGATTCGGCCATATTGGTGAAGCATGATGTAGCGCCTTTTATCAATTATCCCATGCATTTTCACCCGGAATATGAACTGGTATTGATTGAAAAGGGTTATGGCAAGCGAATTGTAGGTGATAATATTGATGAATTCAATGAAGGCGACCTGGTTTTCCTCTCTCCTTATGTTCCCCATGTCTGGAAATGCGATGATGATTTTTACCAGCCTGGACAGGGTTTGTCAACCTCATGCTACGTGCTTCATTTCAGGCCGGATTCGTTTGGCGCCCATTTTTTCGAACAGCCGGATTTTGCCGATTTAAATACCTTGTTCCTGAAAGGGAATTACGGGGTCAACCTAAAAGGAAAAATAAAAAATACAATTTCGGGCCAATTGAAAGAATTGTTTCATCTTTCAGGTACCCGGCGAATAATCTTGTTTTTGGAGATATTAGCCCAAATCAATGAATCGGAAGATATGGAGTTGCTTTCCTCCCAGGCTTTTCATGATAAAACCCTGGAAACAGGTGACAGCAGGATCATGCAGGTGTATGATTATATTCTTCAACACTACAGGGAACCGATAAAGCTTGATGCCCTGGCCGGTTACCTGGGTATGTCACCCACGTCGCTTTGCCGGTATTTCAAACAAAGGGTAGGAAAAACCTTCATTGACATGGTCAACGAAACCAGGGTTAAATGCGCTTGCAACCTCTTGATAAAAACCGAAAAACCGATCATCGAGGTGTGCTATGCATCTGGTTTTAATAACTTGTCCAATTTTAACCGCCAGTTCCGTAAAATCACATGCATGAACCCCTCGGGTTTTCGTTGCATGAAGCGATTGGAAAAATAGGTGATAGGCCTTGAATTTATTAAAAAAAATGTATTTTTAACGCTTGATTTTTTCTCGAGCTTTTATAAATAAAAAAACGATAATGATGAAACGACTTGATTCTATTTTTTTTCCAGCAATGTTGGCCGCGTTGTTTTTATTAAGTTGCAACAACAAGCAGCAATCCCGGCCATCCATAAGCCCTTATGCCGAAAACAACAGGTATTGGCAATACAAGGGCGAACCCGTGTTATTGTTAGGTGGATCGAAAGGCAATTACTTGTTTAACCTGGACAGTGTGGAAGCCCACATGGATGATATGAAGGAGGCAGGCGCCAATTACCTGCGCGTGACCATGGGCATTTGGAAAGGCGATCATTTCGAGAGG
>CAZKIR010000671.1:0-1920 GCA_964552835.1 uncultured Bacteroidales bacterium | reverse complement strand
CATGAAGCGGATTACGAGCGATTCAGTATCAAGCTGAAAAAAGCTTGGAACGGGAAAAACCCGCTCCAAACTTGTACTTCTCTATCGAAATCAAATGAGGGCACTTCTACCCATGTAATTAATTTTTGCATTTTACTCGTTTTTAAAGTTTAAAAGATATTTATCTCTGCAAAAGTATGCTGTCGTAAAGTCAAAAAATTGGAAAAATAAGACATTCTTATAACTTACTATTCTGCAGGCTTTTTTATATCGGTTGGGCATAGGCACAATTGTCGTTTTTACAATATTATAATCTATAAAAAACTGTTAATGTAATGGTTGGCAATATCCGAATAAATTCAGGCCATGGCGAAAGCATCCAATCGGCAGCTGCCTGGCTGTGCTCAAGGCTCGACCACGAGCAAACTGCCAATGTTTGGTTTAGCCTGGAATCGAACAAAAAGCGGCTTTTTGCTTTCATGTAACCCAAAGTCAGGTAGGGGCTGATGTTGTGAAAATGAATATGTGTCAAACGGTTGTAAAAGTCCCAATATTTGGCATATCCGCCAACATACCAGCCTTTTTGGCCGTTTAAGATTTTATCTTTCTGCAAAAAATAGTTAGTTCCCATATGAAGCTGTCCCACAAAAGTTACCTGATGAATGTTTGAGAGCGAAAGCCGTCCTTCAACACTTTGGCTGGGACGAAAAAAGTAACCGCCCGCCAGATTGGCTCCGTACTCGTTGCCGGCAGCAATGGGCAAAAACCTCTTTAATTCAGGCTTTATAGCGAAAGCCAAAGGAATGGCCACAGGATTTGTTCCAAGATACCAATTCGTTTCCTTGACCGATGTGTTTTGTGCAAAGATTTGATTTGTTGTATTGAATATCAATACAAATAACGCGATTGCAAATGCAATGTGTTGTAAATTTTTCATATTAGTTAACTCCAATTTTACAAAAATAGAAATCTTCTCTTCCGCTGTCGCCTACCCGGATTTTTCCGGCGGGGTCGGCAATAAAGGTTGTTCCGCTGTATGCCCTTTCAAGCTCGTTGCCGTAACGGTTGGCAAAAACCTCCCATGCGTTAAACTGGCGGCTTACGGCATCAATGGCAAACATAGGTACTTCCGATGCCATGGGGTGCAGGATTAGTTCCACCTTTCGGTCGGTGAGTTGTTGTGTAAGCCAAAACCCATTTACATCAGCGCATATAATCATGCCCACTTTAATGTTGTTTATCTGAACCATGGTAACACTTGAATTTGTCTTGGCCGCCGGTGTAATTCCATTCAAAATATCTTCGGGTGTAATATTCACCTTTCTATGAACGGCCATTATTTCGCCATCGGGGTCAATAAGTACAAACGAATTATAAAGCTTGCCGGAATTTAGTTCGGTCATACCAAAACCAATGTAGCAATTTAATTCGCGAGCCGTTTGTGCAATACGGTCGGTAGCCGGGCCGGGAATGGTTTCGGCAATGGTGCGTTGGTAGGGTTCGGGGTTTTCATCGTCGATATACCAACCCAAAACCGATTCTCCAAAAAGGATAAGCTCGGCATCGGGATAAGCGTGTTTTGCTTCTGTCGCTTTCCGGCAAATTGTTTCCGTGTTTTCTGTTTTGTCTTTTGAGCAAATCATGCTTACGCTTACCACATTAAGATGTCGTGTAGTCTGACTGTCATCGTATTTTAGCGGTGCGCCCGAAAGGTCGAACAGGCTTTGAACAATGACATCGTCTTTTTGGCACGAAAAAAATGAAAGAGATACCAAAAAAGTAAAAAGTAGGGCTGTTTTTGTTTTTAAAGACTGTGGTATTTTCATATTAAAAGTTTTAATTTATAATTATCCTTCATTTACAAGTTTAAAATAAATAACAATCCTATAACAAAATCAATAGAGTTTAGCAAACAGTGAGCTATAATTCCGGTATAGATAT
>CAZKIR010000670.1:1628-1922 GCA_964552835.1 uncultured Bacteroidales bacterium | reverse complement strand
TAACAAGTAACCACGGTCTGTTTGGCCAGGAAGTTTATAAAAATCCAAAGGCCCCGGTAGATAAAAGGGTGGAAGATTTATTGCAACAAATGACGTTGAATGAAAAAATAGACCAATTGATTCAGGATGCACCGGAAAATGAAAGGTTAGGGATACCCCTGATGAAATTCGGTGAATGTGTGCACGGACTGGTTGTTGAAAACGCCACGATGTTTCCCCACGCGATAGCATTGGGCAGCACCTGGAACCCGGAATTATTAAATGAAATCGCTACCGGAATTGCCCTGGAAGCGC
>CAZKIR010000670.1:0-1618 GCA_964552835.1 uncultured Bacteroidales bacterium | reverse complement strand
CGCTAAATACTGGCTATACCCACTGTTATTCACCGGTATTGGAAGTTGTTCGCGACCCGAGGTATGGCAGGGTTGAAGAATGTTACGGGGAAGACCCCTACCTGGTTACCAAAATGGGCGTGGCATTTATTCAGGGCCTCCAGGGCATGGGGGAAGAAAAGTATGATAAGAACCATATATTGGCCACGGCCAAACATTTAGTGGCATATTCAGAAGCGCACAGGGGACTTAATGGCGCTTATGTTGACGTTTCAAAGCGCACGTTGTATGAAATATTCCTTCCCCCCTTTGAAGAAGCTGTTAAGACTGCCGGTGTTGGATGTATAATGCCAGGGCACAACGATTTAAACGGGATACCTTGCCACATGAATACCTGGTTGCTGCAAGACCTGTTAAGGGATGAATGGGGTTTTGACGGGTTTATTGTTTCCGACAACATAGATGTTTATCGTTTGCATACCATGCACAAAACAGCGAAAAGCAAAGCACATGCTGCCGTTTTAGGCCTGGGGGCCGGAGTCGACATGGATTTGGTGGTGGGAAAAAACCCCGGCCAAAGATCATACAAGAAAGAAGTGTTGACCAGGGCAATGGAAATGGATCCTAAGGTAAGTGAACAAATTGACAGAAGTGTATCGCGGATATTGAAAGCGAAATTTGAGTTAGGCTTATTTGATAGCCAACAACCTGCGCCAAAACCCGAAGCGGTATCGCTAAAAGAAAACCAGGAAATGGCGCTCGAAGCTGCCCGCCAATCAATAATATTGTTGAAAAACCAAAATAGCCTTTTGCCACTTGAGCAGGATAATTTACAATCAATTGCCGTGATAGGGCCTAACGCGCATGCCGATGACCGGGAGGAAACACAATCCCTTCTGGGGGCATATTCTGAAATTCCACCGTTTTTCATATCATTGTTTGACGGGATTAAAAAATTCGCCGGTGAAAAGGTGGATGTTAAGTATGCCGAGGGATGTGAAATTCTTGGGGATGATGCATCCGGTTTTGATAAAGCCCTGGAAATCGCGGAGAAATCTGATATTGTTGTCTTGGGCATGGGCGGTAACAATAAAACCTGCGGCGAAGGCAGGGATCGGGACAAACTTGACTTTACCGGTATGCAGGATGAATTGCTTAAAGAGGTGTCAGCATTGGGCAAACCCGTGATCCTTGTCATGATAAATGGCAGGCCACTGGATATCTCCTGGGCTTCAGAAAATGTACCTGCCATCCTGGAAGCCTGGTATCCCGGGATGATGGGTGGAGAGGCCTTAGCCGATATCCTGTTTGGCAATACGAACCCAAGTGGAAAATTAACGGTTTCATTTCCCCGCCATATTGGTCAATTACCTGTTAGTTATTTGGAAAAATACGATTTTACAGGCAATGGAAAAGGCCAATACCTGGGCCAGCCTGACAAATCCCCATTATATCCGTTTGGCTATGGCTTAAGTTATACCACTTTTCAATACAGTGATTTTACCATTGATAAGGACAAAATTGCAACCAATGAAGAAACAACCGTAAGGCTAAGAGTGACAAATACTGGTGAAATGGCTGGAGATGAAATAGTTCAAATGTATGTTAAGGATAATTATTCCTCTGTTGCGCGATATAA
>CAZKIR010000669.1:0-1938 GCA_964552835.1 uncultured Bacteroidales bacterium | reverse complement strand
TATTATTTACGCTATTCCACATGGCTGAAAAGAGCTCTTTTAAGTCTTCTGGTTTTAACCCACTTAACGAGGCATTATAAGGATTTATCCATCCTTGGATTTGATTGATAGAATAGGGGACAATCGATGTAGTGCCTATTGCCCCCCTCGATTTTTCAGCACTCGAAGAAAAAACAGATGTATTTTGATGAATCCTTAAATCAACCTTGTTTAAGGACGGATTTAGCAATGAAAACTGGACAGGCCCAGTAAGATTTACTGAAGCTTCCTTTTCTGTTGAAATGCCACCAAATAACCTAACGTCAATACATTTTTGTAATAGTATAAGGGCTTCTTTTGGCAATTCTTTTTTGGCCGGCTTTTTTTCATGATATTTATTCCATAAGGAAGCCATACGGGCGGATGAGCCCGATTCAGAACCTCCTTCACTTACCTGAGATTTATCGTTATAAACATAAACCTCGTATTTACCAGGCGTTATTAAATTTAGTCCAATAAAATAGTCCCTTACATATCTTTTAATTCGGACATCAGACACCAAAACCTTTTTTGTTTCTTCATCATATCTCTGCTCACCCGTGAAGGGATCGCCATTAGGAATGGTGTATTTACTTTCAAATAAGAATAAAACCTCTGATTTTTCAATTTTGTTTTCCATGACATAAAAATTTATTAATTAATTATTATTTAACATTTTCCTTTTTTGAGGGTGCATAATAGCTCTCGAAAAAACCTAACGAACAATTATATTTGCTATATTTTTCTCCTTCAAAATTCTTTATTGTATCAACCAACTTAGTATGGGCCTCTTTAACTTCAGGATATAACCTATTATGCATGGTAAGTTTTTCATTTAAAAAGCTGTTAAATTTAACTAATTCATCAAGTGATGAAATTCTTCTGGATAAATTTCCCACGTAATTCTTTTCAAACGATTTTATCGGGCAATCTTGTCGCCAGGCTGCAAATTGTCTTGCCATTATGCCTAAATTCTTACCTAGGGCATAACTTTTTGATTCTGTAATTTTTTCCATGGAGTCTTTATTTTTTTGAATGTTCATTATAAAATAGAAATCGTATTTTAATGTGCTAAATATCTGACCACCTTGTCGAATATTATGTTCAACTTTATCAATGAACGCTGGAAGTATTATTGGATCTTGATAATATGTATCTGAGTATATTTGAGGAAGAACCTTTAACAAATGCTTCTGGTATTTTTTCTTATCTTTTGAAACATCACCAAGAATGCGTAAAAAACTAGTTCGGAGAGAAAAATGAAAAGGTTTGGAATAATTTGGCATTTCATTCTCAGCTTGAATCCGTATTTGATTTCTTTCTTTTTTAATCGCTTCGTGTACCCTTCTTAGCAAGCTTTTTTGAATATTTGATATCTCAATTAGATCACATGATACACCCGCGGGAGATTTTGGCATACTAGCAAAGATTATATCAAAACGAACTCTTTCATTAAAATCATTCTCGATAAAATCATTAAACAAATCATCATTTTCAGCATCAAGATTCTTTTCCGCTTTTTCTTCTGCTTTCAAACCCCTTCTTTCCCTATCAAAAAAGTTAATAACTTGACTAGGCACCAATGAATTAGAGTGGGGTAATGCAATAATACCTATATTGTTTATTCGGATAATAGGTTTGTCATATGCTTTGGTAGCGTACATCAAACTGATGATTTCATCAGTCGTGAACAACTTGATTTTAGCTTTTCCAGCTTCAGTAAAGCCGGGAGTAACTCCCCCTAAAGTTTTATACAAGTATTTATCTAAAATCAATTTTCCAGTCTTTTCATGTTCGATTACAAAATTTGTTGTTAATATTTTATCAATGGCTGTCAATAAGCCTTCGATTTCAAACCATCTTTTACCATCAAAATTGAAATGGATTACTACAGAAGGCAAAGATTTCAGGAGATTTTCA
>CAZKIR010000668.1:0-1948 GCA_964552835.1 uncultured Bacteroidales bacterium | reverse complement strand
GCATGCCAGGGGCTGGGACCATGGTCACCGTGCGGGGCATGGGCACCTGGAACGATTCTGACCCCTTGTACGTGATTGACGGGGTGCCCGTGGAGAGGGATATCTCATTTCTCAACCCCGCGGATATCGAATCTATTGAAGTATTGAAAGACGCTTCGGCAGCAGCTATTTACGGCGCCCGTGCAGCCAACGGGGTCATCCTGGTAACCACCAAAAAAGGGAGCGTTGGAGAAACCAAGGTCAATTTTGATTTTTACACGGGGACCCAATCGGCCTGGCGGTTCATGGACTTGACCAATGCCGATCAATATGCCGATGTTTACAATGCCATCCGGGTTACCACCGGGAAAGACCCCAATAACCCCAGGGACGCGGCTATTTTTATTCCTGACAGTACTTATGGCGAGGGCACTAATTGGCAAAATGAAGTCTTCAGGCCCGCCAATATTAGTAGTTATAACCTTTCGGTTACAGGGGGCTCAAAAGATGCCACTTATTCCATTACCGGAAGTTATTTTAACCAGGAAGGGATCATCAGGGGGTCAGATTTTGAACGTTTTACTTTCAGGGCAAATTCTGACATCAATGTTTCCGATAAGTTGAAAGTAGGTGAAAGGTTTTCCTTGGGCTTGTCAAAAGCGAATGAAGTGCCCAGGGGCGGCAACCGCTCTCCGCATCGCTTATCCATTGCTTCTGACCCCATATCGCCAGTGTACCGCGACGTGAATGACCCTTTTTATGATCCCGCTAACGCCTACTGGGGTGAAGTGGTATGGAGTAAATCAGTGAACCCGGTGGGCATGATCGACAGGTTGAACAACCACCGCCTAAAATATCCCTTGTTTGCCAACGCCTACCTGGAATATGAAATCATTGACGGCTTGAAGTTTAAAGTTAACGGTGGGGCAATTATAATGAAACGTATTATGAAGGTGGGTTCTCGCAAAACGACTTGAACCAGATGCAACAGAGAAAATGGAAAAACATGAACTGGATTTGGGAGAACTTGCTTACCTATAATAAAACCTTTGCGGAAGTGCATGATGTGTCCGCTTTAGCTGGTTTCTCCCGCCAATACAATTCCGTCGAGAGCTTGCATGCTAAGAAAGTAGATTTCCCGGGTAACGAGGAAATGTACCAATACCTTGTATTTGGTACTGATATCGTGCAACCGGCCGATGTTTTCGGTACAAAAACGGAATCGGCCATCGAGTCAATATTTGGCCGTGTAAACTATGCTTATGACAGTAAATACTTGGTAACAGCCAGTGTAAGGCGCGACGGTTCGTCCCGTTTTGGCCCCGAGAGCAAGCCGAAGTATGGAAACATGCCACGTTATGACTATTTTCCATCCTTTTCATTAGGCTGGAAATTGTCTGAAGAAAGTTTCTTCAAGGATAATATAAATAGTATCAATTTCGCGAAAATCCGTTTTGGTTGGGGGCAATTGGGCAACGACCGGACGGATCGGGGCAACGATTACCCGTGGTTTAGCGCCGTGGAGACCGGGAAGAACACCCAAAATTATGTGCTGAACGACCAGCAAGTAACAGGGGCTTCCGTCGTGGGGAAAGCGGTAAAGGACATTCGTTGGGAAAGGTCTTCACAATCGAACGTGGGATTGGACTTGAATTTTTTTGATAACCGACTCACCTTCTCGGGTGATTATTATATCAAGAAAACCATCGATCAACTGGTGCCCGTCCCACTTCCCCTTGTCGTTGGGGTTTTTAGCAACCCCGAGGATGTACAGTTGGGCGGCAACCCGCTCATGAACACCGGCGAAGTGCACAACAAGGGGTTCGAGTTAATTCTCGGGTACCGCAAGATGGAAGGGGATTTTCACTATGATTTTAGCGTGAATTTCACGAAAAATACCAATGAAGTAATTTCACTGGGGAAAGGCGTGGAGAAAATACAATCGGGTGTTTCTTACACCATGGTGGGC
>CAZKIR010000667.1:1231-1952 GCA_964552835.1 uncultured Bacteroidales bacterium | reverse complement strand
CCTTTGGCCCTCTCCATAATGGGTGTTCCGTAAACACTGCCTCTGGCAAAACGCCTGGTTCACTGCTGTTATAATATGCTTTCAAATCATATTTCCGTAATATCTTGCACCGCTCTTCCAACACTTCAATTACTTTTTCCCTGTAGTCTTTGGGAATATGTTTTGCAACGGGTTCGGGGGGAAAAACTTTCAACAAGTTGCCCCGCATAACATACCATGCTGGATAAGGATCGCCGGGGGTATCATATTGCCAGAAAGCTAAAGGTATATTATTTGAAATGTTAACATGAGTAGCACCGGCTTCTTTAGCTTTTTTAACAAAATCTTCAAAATCCCCGATATTTTGATATGGGCTGCTAAACACGATTTTTTCAAAATCATAACCATAGGAGAGCAAAGTAAGGCTCACGAAAAAGAGTGATAAAAGTGTTTTTTTTACCCGTTTCATAATAAATTTATTTTTCAATTAGTTTGTTATCATTTAATTTCATCATTTCAACGCCGGCAAAAATTACTGCTCCCAATCCATGAAAATCATTTAAAATAATCGGGCGTTCATAATAAAACTTCAGGTTGTCCTGAATGCCTGTCCCCATACAAATATTCTGAACCTGCCCATCTGCCTGTATTTTTGATGCCAATCCGTTCCACCCGGTTTCTGCAATACTCTTATACCTGTCATCAATCCAACCTTCGCTTACGGCTTTCGCGATACAATAAG
>CAZKIR010000667.1:0-1221 GCA_964552835.1 uncultured Bacteroidales bacterium | reverse complement strand
CAGTTGAAGAAGATTCAAGGTATGAATCGTTCTTGTTAATAATTTGACGCCACATACCTGTTTGATCCTGGTGTCTTGAAAGGCCTAATATTTGTAGATGCAACAAATCAATAATAGAATCTCTTTGTGGATGATCTTCGGGCAAATATTCTAACAGGTTTACCTTGGCCATGATAATCCAGCCGTTACATCGGGACCAATGGGCTACGCCATTTTCTTTAATGTCGCTGTAATAATTATGGTAATAAAGTTCGGTTTTCGGATTATAAAGATGTTGATGAAAAAGAAGAACTTGCTTTGCTGCTTCGTCAAAATATTTCATCTCGCCGGTGAGGTCGCCCATTCGGGCTAAAAATGGCACACTCATGTACAAATCGTCCCCCCATACCGTGTTTCTCTCCGGTCGTGGGCGGGCTAAGGTCCCATCTTCTAAACGAAGCTGTTTGTTCATAATATGGTCAGCGCTTATTTTGATATGTTCCATATATCTTTCCTGGGATTTAATATGGTATGTTTCGATTAAACCGGCACTGATAGCGCCGCAATCATCCAGTTCTTCTATAATAAACATTTGACCGTAAGGATAGTCCCATTTGTTTCTATTACCGTTGTAATGATTTTTGAAGAAATCCACATTATCAAAGGCAAATTCATAATTCTTAAGGACAAAATTTTTAAACTTTTCCACCCCGGTATACTCGTATAAATAAAGCATCGCCATGTTCAAAACACCATGACTATATTGCCATCCGTTGTAATCACTCAGAATATCTATATTTTCAGGTGATTTTAACTGGCTTGAATTCGAAAATATCTCCCCCGTTTTCGTGTTAATAAAACCATATTCATTATTATTTAAAATATAACCCGTAACATTTTCGACTACTATACGGGGCTCATTACCTTTAGAAAAAGCCAATAAGTTTGCCACAAAGAATCCAACCAAAACTAAAATATAATTTCTCATCGAACTAATATATTAAAATTTTTATATTCATTTACCAATGCGATCTGCTAAAGAAATGCCCACCAATAAAAGTTGAGGTGCAATTAAATCTTTGCACCTCAACTACTAACTACTAACTACTAACTAAACTAACTAGAAAAGAAATAAAAAACCAAGAAAGGAACTTTACATTCCCCCTTGGTTTCATAAACACTTACTTTTTAAGGGTGCTGATCCCGTATTACGCGGATAATCAGCGGATTAGAAAATAAGCT
>CAZKIR010000666.1:0-1958 GCA_964552835.1 uncultured Bacteroidales bacterium | reverse complement strand
TGCGTTCTTGGATTTCTGTCAGTGGGTTTAGCCGGTTTGCCGGTTTAGCCGGTTAAAAACGATTCTTCAACTGGCTAACCGGCCAACTGGCTAACTCATGCTTCTCAGATATTCCTTTATCCTCCCGGCCATATCCCGGCCGATGCCCTGTTCACGGTTATCTCTATTCTTGGCCTTCAAAAAATAAAAAACCAGATAACTTTTGGCACGAACCTGGAAAGTAAAAAACTAGGCCACAAGGCAATCATTAAAATTGCCGACAAATACTTTGAGCAAGACGACATTAACCGGATTGCCCTGGTAGCCCCCACGGCCAAGTTAAACATCATAAAAAATTACCAGGTGGTAGAAAAAATGGACGTGGAAATCCCGGATGAAATCCATACCATCGCGAAATGTTTTAACCCAAACTGCATTACCAATAACGACAAGGTGAATACCAGGTTTTTCGTGATAAACAAAAAAGAGGTCGCGCTAAAATGCCATTATTGCGAAAAAATCACCGACAGGGAACATTTGGAGATACATTGATTTATTTGGCGATTTGTTGAACGGGTAATTTATTGATTTATGATTCCCACTATATCGTTTATCCCAAACAAGAAATACATCACCGAAATTACACGGAACGAAATCCTGATGCCCCGGAAGAAAAGCAGTTAACCATTCAGGTTCACCATGCAAGATAAGGGCAGTTGCCGGGCACCGAAACCCGATGGCCAAACAACCAATTTCAAGGTTTCGCGGCTGGTCAAGCCACCGACCCTTTGCCCACCTAACGGCACCAGCTCGCCCCTTCAACACTACAAAAACCATACAACAAACCCCGATTCGTGATTCAAAAAAAAAACCGGTAGAAATTCATCTACCGGCTCATTTGTTGGCATTTTTAGGTTCTATTCAAGGATGATCTTGCGGAAACGGATGGCATGCTCTGCCCTCATCTCCAGCAAGTAAATTCCTGGTTCAAATTCAGAGAGGTCGAGTAAACGTTCCTCGTTATTGGTATATGTCTTCAAGCGTATCAACCGTCCCCTCGGGTCGATTATCCTTACCTCGTATACTTTTCCAATGTCTCTTCCGGTCTCGATATACAATTTTCCATCGGTCGGGTTCGGGTACACCCTCAGGCCTCCGTCGGTCAACAAACCATCCACGCCGAGGCAGGCATCCAGTATCACGTTTTTCGGGGTATATGATTTCAGTAAGGTGCCATTTTCATCGTATGCCTTCACGTTCACGGTCACGTCGCCATAAAAATTCTCGTTCCAGTCAATTTGTACCGAGTTGCCCGTGCCCATGGCCATTCCAGCTTCCGCCGGAACAATTTCCCAAATATAGGTCGTGGCAGCCGGTACGGGGACTACCGTGTGCGTGGTAAGCTTGCGGTTGCATATAATCAAATCTTCTTCCACGGGTTGTACTTTCGTGATGGAGACATTTTCCACGGAAGTGGTAAACAGGCCATTTGATTTGGCTTTTATGGCACGGAACATCACTTGGACATTTTCCCCGGCATAATCGTTCAGCGGAATACTTACCGTGGCCTCATCGGCCAAATCCGTTTGGTTCACGTCAATCACCTTCAATCTCTCCCATGTATCGCTGCAAGCAACAGAAATCAATACTTCCAGTTTCTCACCATAAACAATATGGTCTTCCACGCTATTGTTCACCATGTAGTCAAAGCGCAAGTACGAGCTTTTCTTCACGGCCCCAACTTTCGGCGAAGTGCCCATGGCGGTGTCACCAGGAGCAAGATTAGGCGCGTAAAGGGCCTCGTCCGCATTCAAGTACATGTTACCGTCTTTATCGTACTTCCAGTAGTCTTTCTCGTTAAAATACGAACCGCTAAACGCGTAATAAGGCGGCTGGTACAAGCGTTGCGTGGTGATAGAAAAGCCCAGGGTATCGTTCTCGGTCATGTTATCTCCACTGTATGAAACCACTGCTTCCAG
>CAZKIR010000665.1:0-1968 GCA_964552835.1 uncultured Bacteroidales bacterium | reverse complement strand
ATAAGAAGAGGAATTTTCCTGTTGGTGGGATAATCATTGACAGCCCATGGTCTACGTCCTATAATTCATTTGAATGGGACACGGCAAGGTACCCTTCTCCCCAACAATTAATTGATGAACTGCACGCGAAGGATATTCGGGTAATCATGTGGATGACTGCTATCATGAATGAAACAGCGAAAGATGCCCCGGTTCAGAAGAATAAATACTATGATTGGTTAATTGACAATGATTATGTGGTAAACAAAGGAGATACCATTCATTGGTGGAAAGGCATAGGGGTTCATATCGATTACACCAATCCTGACGCCGTTGCATGGTTGCATGAACAAATGGACCCTGTCATGGAAATGGGCATTGACGGGTGGAAAGTTGACATGGGTGAATGGTATTTAGGTGATACGGTAAAAACCTTTAAAGGAGAAATGCCAAAAAAGGAATTCCAGAATCTTTATTATGCTGATATGTACGATTATACTGTAGAAAAAAATCCTGAAGGAATTATACTGGCAAGGCCATATTCTCACCAGGCAGGAGGTGCGTGCGCCCCGGTTTCGAAAAATCCACTTGGATGGTGCGGGGATTTTTTTGGAAACTGGGAAGGACTAAAGCATCAAATCGAAAATATTTATAAAAGCGCTAAACATGATTATGCAGCCATTGGTTGTGAAGTTGGCGGGTATTGGAAAGCAAGGTCTAATAAGGAACAGCTCGTGCGTTATGCCCAATTCGGTGCCATGACGGCCAATATGATCAACGGGGGCGTTAACGGGGCTTTTACCAACCATTTACCCTGGTACCATGACGAAGAAGCTGAAAAATGCTATCGGAAGGCAGCCTGGCTACACAGTCAGTTCATTCCTTATTTATTTAGCGAAACAGTGAAAGCACATCTTGATGGCGGTTCTTTATTGAATGATGTATCATTTGAACAGGAAAGCCATATTCTAGGTCAGGATATTTTTACCAAAGCGATAACTTCATCAGATAACCGGGTTGATTTCCAATTGCCGGATCATGATCATTGGGTCGATTTTTGGTCAAACGAAGAATATAACGGCAGTGAAATGGTTTCAAATGAATATTCCCTGGATCGCTTTCCTCTTTTTATTCGTTCCGGTGCTATTATTCCCATGAACATTACAAACAGCTATTCCGGAATAGGCGATGCTTCTTTAAAAGACAAGCAAACGGTATTGATTTATCCCGGGGAAAATTCATCTTACCGCTATTACCGGGCAACCGGAAGCGGAACAGAATATGAAAATGTAGATATAAGCTTTGATAAAGCTACCGGGGCATTAGAGGTTGAGGGGGAAAGTGAGCTTTCTTACGTCTTTTTAATTCGAAATATTAAGAAGCCAGGTGAAGTCAAAAATGCTGAATGGGAATATAATAATGAGGAAAGCTTACTTAAAATAGTAAAGAAAGGGAAAAGCATAAAAATTGAAATTGAAATGTAAAAAAATATTTTCATGGGCAAGCTAAAGAGTAGACGTTCGTTTTTAGGCTTATCAACTGCTGCTGGTATGGGGCTTGTATTAGGCTTACATTCCTGTAAAGAAAAATACAGTCCGACAAAAATTAATCCAAATGACAAAATAAATGTTGGGCTGGTTGGTTGCGGACAACGCGGGATCGATCAGATTTGGGTCGGGATGAAGCACCTGAACGAATTTCAAATGGTTGCTATTTGTGATGTGATCGAGGAGCGGTTAAACAAAACCGAACAGTTGATGCCAAAAGCGGTGAAGAAATACAAGGATTATCGGCAGTTGGTATCGAATAGCGAAATTGACCTTGTAATCGTGGCTGTACCTTTAAAATGGCATTTCCCAATATCAAAAGCAGCCATTCAGGCAAAGAAGCATGTTGTTTGCGAGAAATCAATGACATTCACTATTCCAGAGGCAATCGAGTTGGAAAAGCTTGCCCGTGAACATGGAAAAACATTTAGGCTGTCTTTTG
>CAZKIR010000664.1:0-1968 GCA_964552835.1 uncultured Bacteroidales bacterium | reverse complement strand
TTATTCCGATAATCTTTCCAGGTGAAGGTTACTTCCCTGGGACCTACATGCAGTATCCTGTCATTTGAAATTGCAGTACGGTGGGTATATCTTCCCAGATAATTTATGACTTTTGAAGGCCCGCCAAAAGCTTTCTTGGCATATACAACCCAATCTTTTTCGAATAGCTTATTGGGAATACTGCCTTGAATTTTTCCCTGCTTTTTTAAACTACGAAGCTCTTCAACGAAGCGGGCGCTGAACACGGGGCTAAGTTGTGTGACATCGAAAAGATATTTGCCCCTGCCGCGTGAATGTTTCCATTTACCATCGTGCATCAATGCACCGGCAGGCACAATAAAATGCAAATGGGGATGATAATGCAGGTTCTGTCCACTGGTATGAAGAATTGCGGTTGCCCCGATTTTACCGCCAATCCACCGGTGTGTGTTTCCGAAATCTTTCAGTACGTTCCAGGCTACAGTAAAAAGCAGGTTGTACATTAACCTGGTTGTTTAAAAACAGGTTGTTGAGTTTATCGGGTACAGTAAACACCACATGGAAATACTTAACAGGCAGTAAATCGGCTTCCCGGTTAATAATCCACTTTTCTTTGTCAATGGAACCGCATTTAGGACAGTGCCTGTTTCGGCAACTATTATATGCCATGCGTACAGTTCCACGATCTTCGCAAGCCTCTACGTGCCCTCCCATAAAATCGGTCCGGCATTTTTGTAATGCTTCTATAGCCCTTAGTTTATGGGCAGGCAACTTTCGTTTTTGTTGTAATGCTGGCAAAAAATTATCAATGGCCCTCGCCAGCTCATGTGAATTATCCATTGTTCACAGGATAAAGCGATTGCATGCAGCCGAATTTTTTTACCGGGCCCAGTTGGGCAATGTGAAGATAAACCAGTGTAGTCCTGATATCGGCATGGCCCAATGATTCTTTTACCACCATGATGTTTTGCCCGGCTTCCAATTGATGGGTGGCGTAAGTATGCCGCAGGGTGTGCACGCGTACATTTTTTTTGATCCCGGCTTTGTCCACAGCTTCTTTTAGCAGTGCGCGGATACGGGTTTTACTTATAGGAATGCCTTTACGGACAGGGCTTTCAAAGAGGTAATCCTTAGGGTTATTAAGCAACAGGTGTTTTTTAATACCTCTTGCAGCATGAGCAGATATGGTAACATATCTTTCATGTTTGTTTTTTGTTTTTCTAACATGTAACTGTCCCCTGTCCAGATCAACATCACTGATAAGCACATTAACAAGTTCATCAATTCGAATACCGGTATCATAGATAAAACCAAACAAAACCCTTTCCCCGATATGTACAGGGGCATTTAGCAATCTTTTCATTTCTTCTATGGAAAGGACAACCGGCAGTTTGTTCGGCTTGGAAATCGAAGGCAATGCCAGTTGTAGTTTTTCTTTATCAAAAAGCAGGTATAATTTTCGCAAACCATACACCAGATGTTTAAAAGAGCTCAAACTGTCCGAGTCTTTCTGGATGAGATGATAAAGGTATTCTTCCAATTCATCAATTTCCAGTTCCAGGGGTGAACGGTTATAGTACAGTACCAGCTTTGATATTTGCCGGAGGTAGTTTTCGTGGGTGGATTTAGCCCTTGAACCAATTACAAGTTTACGGGTAAACTCTTCACCAATTAGCTGAAAACCTGCAACCTTGTTGCATGCTTGGGAATAAATTGTACTTTTACTCATATTATTAATATTTTTGGTTAATATGAGTACTTGTACGTGGGGTACAGAAAACGCCCCAGGCTACCTCCCGAAAGGGAGGTTTAGTTCAACATCGTATATAAAACATATGGCAATCAGTAGGTTATCGAGCGTTTCAGCTCGTGTCAAAAGTACTTGTAACTTGATAGGACAGTGCTTCGAAATGCCAAACGACACCATACACGTAACCGTGTACGCTGAGAGAAACCGCAACTTTCAGTTGATTGTGAACAGCAACCATG
>CAZKIR010000663.1:0-1976 GCA_964552835.1 uncultured Bacteroidales bacterium | reverse complement strand
GATCTGGTTTACCTTGTGCCCGGGCAATTGTCCGCCTTCGCCGGGCTTCGCTCCCTGGGCAATTTTAATTTGTATCTCGTCGGCGTTTACAAGGTAGTGGGTGGTAACCCCGAAACGCCCCGAGGCGATTTGCTTGATAGCACTTCGGGCACTGGTCCCGTCTGGCCTGGGCACGAAACGTGCCGGGTCTTCACCGCCTTCGCCAGTGTTGCTCCGGCCACCAATGCGGTTCATGGCGATGGCCAGGGTCTCGTGGGCTTCTTTGCTAATGGAACCGAAAGACATGGCACCTGTCACGAAACGTTTCATGATCCTGGATGCAGGTTCTACCTCGTTCACGTCTATCGGGTTTTGTTTCAGGTTAAAGAAACCCCTTAAGAAATGGGGCCTGCGCGTGAGTTCATCGGCCTTTTTCGCAAATTCCTTGTACTTGTAATAGTTGTTCGTTTTTGTTGCCCATTGCAGCAATGAAACAGTTTCAGGGTTCCAGGAGTGTTTCTCGCCAAAATACCGGTAATTGTAAGTTCCCTCGGTATCGAACAAGAATTCCTCGTTGGTTTCCGCGTAAGCTTTCTGGTGCGGGATGAGGGCTTCTTTCGCTATTTCAGGCAAACCCATGCCCTCGATGCGCGAAATCGTGCCTTCAAAATACTTTTCCACCACTTCCTTGTTCAGCCCAACGCATTCAAATATTTGGGCCGCGCGGTAACTGCGCAGGGTAGAGGTGCCTATTTTTGACATTACCTTGAGCATGCCCTTGTTCACGGCCTTGATATAATTATTTTCGGCTGTTTCGTAGCTAAATTGCAATTTTTTCTCCTTAATCAGGCGATCGATTACCGAGAAACACAAGTAAGGGTTCACGATACTTGCACCATAACCAAACAGAAGGGCGAAATGCATGACCTCCCGGGCTTCGGCTGTTTCCACCACGATATCAATTTGCATCCGTTTTTTCTTGCCAATCAGGTAATGGTGCACGGCGCTCACGGCCAGTAAGGATGGTATGGGCGCTTTGTCTTTGGAGATGCCCCGGTCGGTGAGTATAATGAAATTTTTCCCGCTGTCCACGGCTTCTTCTGCCTCTGTACATAAGTTATCCAGGGCGCTTTTCAGGCCTTCATCGCCCATGGCCGCCTCGAAGTGCATGGGGAGGACGGTTGTAGTAAACCCCTTGTATTTTAGGTTTTTAAGAATTTCAAGGGTTTTGTTATTGATTACCGGGCTTTTGAACTTGATCATCTTGGCATGGTCCGGCATGTCGTCTAGCAAGTTGCGCTGGTGCGAGCCAATATACCCGGTGAGGGTCATTACCAGCTCTTCGCGGATAGGATCGATGGCCGGGTTGGTAACCTGTGCAAACAATTGCTTGAAATAGGTGAAAAGCCTTTGCGGCCTTTTTGACAAGATGGCCAGGGGCGCGTCGTTGCCCATGGAGCCGATAGGTTCCTTGCCACTTTCAACCATGGGGACGATAATGCTGTTGATGTCGTCGCGGCTGTAGCCGAACGACTGCACGTATTCCTCGTATTCATTTTCCATGGCCACGGGCACGTTTTTGCCGATATCCACTCCTTCCAGGTTGAGCCTGTTGTCTTTTAGCCATTTGGCATAAGGTTTTTGCTTGGCCAGTTGCTCCTTTACCTCAGGATCATATATTATTTTCCCGTTTTTGGTGTCTACCATTAAAATTTTTCCTGGTTTCAGGCGTCCTTTTTCCACGATCAATTCCGGTTCAAATACTTGCACGCCTACTTCCGAGCCCATTACCATTAAATCGTTCTTGGTAATCACGTAGCGGGAGGGGCGCAAGCCATTTCTGTCGAGCAGGCCGCCCAGGTACCGTCCATCAGTCAGTAGCAGGGAGGCCGGGCCGTCCCAGGGCTCCATGAAGGTGGAATGGTACTCGTAAAAAGCCTTTAAATCAGGGCTGATCGGGTTTTTTTCGTTCCAGCTTTCTGGTATCAGCATCGCGA
>CAZKIR010000662.1:0-2001 GCA_964552835.1 uncultured Bacteroidales bacterium | reverse complement strand
ACTTCCACGCCTTCTACCCTCCATAGCAATCCAGTGGGCGAGTTGCCCCTGATAATAATATCGTTCCGGGAGTCGTTTTGGGTCATCACCCCAGCGTAATTGGCCACCATCCTGGAAGGATCGCCCAGGCTCCCGGCAAAACGCTCGGTCTCTTCCACGCTAAACGAGCGGGCACTGATCATGGCCATGTCGTTCATGGCTTTATCTTTTCGCTTATAGGCTTTTACCACGACCTCGTCCATTGCTACAACTTTTTCTTCAAGCTCTATCTTGAAAACAGTTTCCTTCGCGCTGTTCAATAAAAAATTCCGGATATATGCTTCCCGGTAGCCCACGTAGCTAATCTTTATCCCTTGCCTGCCTATCGGCACACTATCCAGTAAAAAATCCCCGTCCACGTCCGTGATCGTCCCCACGGGCGGTTCTGTGCCAAGGAGCACGACAGTGGCACCGATAAGCGGAAATTTGGAATCTTTGTCAAGCACCTTGCCCCTTACCACTTGTGTTATATTTTCCTGGGCGTGCAAGATGGGGCAAACCAAAAGGATAATTAAGGCAAGTAATACTTTACATCTCTTGAATTTCATGGTTGATATTATTTTGTTAAACAACAACCCAAAAATGATAAAATGACTTGTGTTTTCCATCGGGAAAGTGACGGGTTGGCTAAATTCATGGAAGGGGCCATCAATACAGGCGATGAAGTGAAAGTTTTTTTCCGCGAGTAAACTGGCTATATCATTACCTGAGCTATGACAAAGCCAACCGCCACGTGATACAATACCCGCGAAACGAGGGGGTTATGGAAAAGTAATTCCCTGAACAAAAAGAAAAATGGGTTGTTTATCCCTCGAAAACAAATTTTTTTATACCATGTGCTATTATATAAATAAAATCTTGCAAGACAGTTTCACGGAAGTGGTGAAAAAAACCAAAACCATGTTGAAAGACGAGGGTTTCGGGGTAATCTCGGAAATCGATATTCATGATAAGCTCAAGGAAAAACTGAACGTCGACTTTCGGAAATACAAGATACTGGGCGCATGTAACCCTTCCTATGCCTACGAGGCCCTGAAGGAAGAAAACAAGATAGGTACCATGCTGCCCTGTAACGTGATCGTGCAAGAAGTGCCCGATGGTGGCGTGGAGGTGGCAGCGGTAGACCCGATCGCTTCCATGCAGGCCATCGGGAATGAAAATTTGGCAGGTATCGCCATGGAAATTAAAAACAAGCTTTCCAGGGTTATTCAAAAATTATAACCCCAATGCGTTTTTTATTCAGGAAAAAACCGTTCCATGTTATACCTCTACAAGGTATAGTTGCCTAGCGTACAAAATACTATATCGCCTAAAGCGAAAAAAAGACAAATTGCAAACCTTCATGCCTGACAAGCCGGCAAGTATATGGATTCCCCCCTTGGCACGTTTTTTCCCCCTATCTTCATGTCATATGGCACAAGGATAGGGGATGGACTTTTTTTCCTTTCGCTGTCGCCGTAGCAATTGTAATCACGATCGAAAAAAACGTGACCATTGGCGTCATCTTATGCATAGTAAGGCCAGCAAACCCTCAACCATGCACGATTTCTTTTTGGTAAGCATGATCGGCATGGCAAGAGGGTAAATTTTTTCGCTATTTTATTTATGAACTTATATACATATTTGTATATTTGGCATTAAATTTGAAACCTTACAATAAATAACATAATTTTACAAGCATGCATTTTATAAAAAAATACTGGTTCGTGGTTCTATTCGTGGCCATTGGCGCTTTGGGGGGATACCTGTACTGGTTTTACATTGGTTGTGAATCGGGCAGTTGCCCCATTACCTCGATATGGTACCACAACACGGCCTACGGGGCTTTATTGGGCTACCTTATCGGCGACACGGTAAAAGGGCGAAAGAAAAAAGCAGTTGACATGGAATAAAATCAAATTTTAAATAATAGCACCAAGATGAAGAACATTGTAGCAATTTTAGGCCTGGCTATCTTGTCCA
>CAZKIR010000661.1:0-2005 GCA_964552835.1 uncultured Bacteroidales bacterium | reverse complement strand
ATCCTTGAGGCTCAATTGCTTATGCTTGGCTCACATAATATTTTGAACCCGGCCAACGGGGCACCTATTACCGTTCCTTCACAAGATATGGTCCTGGGATTGTACTATATAACCAAGGAACGTGCCGGTGTGAAAGGAGAGGGGTTAACCTTCTACTCTCCCGAGGAAGTAGAAATTGCTTACAACGAGAAAGCGGTTGATCTTCATGCTAAAATTAAAGTTCGTGCCCACGACGTGGAAAATGATAAACCAGTGGTGAAAATTATTGAAACAACGGTGGGCCGGGTTATCTTCAACAAATACGTTCCGAAACAAGTTGGCTTTATCAATCAATTGCTTACCAAAAAAGCATTAAGGGATATCATTGGTACCGTGTTGAAACGTTCAGGTACCGCCGCTAGTTCGGATTTCTTGGATAACATCAAGGATTTGGGTTACCAGATGGCATTCCGAGGTGGCTTGTCATTTAATATTGATGACGTGATTGTTCCAGAAGAAAAGGATAAACTAGTGAGCGAGGGATACGCCCAGGTTGACGAAGTATTGAACAACTATAACATGGGCTTTATTACCAACAATGAAAGGTACAACCAGATTATTGATATTTGGACGCATACGAACGCCCGTTTAACCCAGCAATTAATGAAAAAGTTATCCACCGATAACCAAGGGTTTAATTCCATTTTCATGATGCTCGACTCGGGTGCACGGGGTTCTAAGGAACAAATCCGTCAGCTTTCCGGGATGCGTGGTTTGATGGCCAAGCCACAAAAATCAGGTTCTACCGGTTCAGAAATTATCGAAAACCCGATCCTTGCCAACTTTAAAGAAGGCTTGTCCGTGCTCGAGTATTTTATCTCTACCCACGGTGCCCGTAAAGGTTTGGCCGACACTGCACTTAAAACTGCAGACGCTGGTTACCTGACGCGTCGTTTGGTTGACGTGGCCCAGGATGTTATTATATCCGAAGAAGACTGTGGCACCTTACGCGGATTGGTCGCTAATGCTATCAAGAAAAGCGAGGAAGTTGTCGAAACATTATATGAGCGGATATTGGGAAGGACTACTGTCCATAATGTCTACCATCCCTTGAAAGGAAACCTTATTGTTGAATCAGGCCAGGAAATCAATGAAGACATTGCAGCGCAAATTGAAGAATCACCTATCGAGCAAATTGAGATACGCAGTGTGTTGACTTGCGAATCAAAAAAAGGTGTATGCGCGAAATGCTACGGGCGTAACCTGGCCAATGGCCGCATGATACAGAAAGGGGAATCCGTTGGGGTTATTGCAGCTCAGTCTATCGGTGAACCTGGTACTCAGTTAACTTTACGTACTTTCCACGTGGGCGGTACGGCATCAAACATCACGGCCGAATCCAATATTATTTCAAAATACAACGGCATAGCCGAGATCGATGAGTTGAGGACAGTTGAGCGTGAAAACCCGGATGGTACCAAAGTAGACGTGGTTATTGGCCGTTTAGCTGAATTACGGATTATTGATAAAAATACCGGTATATCCCTTACCACCAATAATGTCCCATATGGTTCCGTTCTACATATCAAGAACGGGGATGAAGTGAAAAAAGGGGATTTAATATGCGAGTGGGATCCCTACAATGCGGTAATTATCTCGGAAATGCCAGGAAAGATATCCTTCGAGAACGTGATAGAGGGGATGACATACCGGGAAGAAACTGACGAGCAAACGGGTTACAAGGAGAAAGTTATTATTGAAAGTAAGGATAAAAGGAAAAACCCTATAATACGTATCCTGGATAATAATGGAGATGCCTTGAAATCATATAACTTGCCCGTGGGTTCGCACATTGCTGTAAGCGAAGGCGACACTGCCCGCTCTGGCGAAATTCTCGTGAAAATACCGAGGGCTGTTGGTAAATCGGGTGATATTACCGGAGGTTTGCCGCGAGTAACCGAGCTGTTTGAAGCGAGAAACCCATCTAATCCCGCCGTGGTTTCGGAGATTGACGGGGAAGTGTCTT
>CAZKIR010000660.1:0-2010 GCA_964552835.1 uncultured Bacteroidales bacterium | reverse complement strand
AAAACCCACGGGGCGCCCCTTTATGTATACGAAACCGCCAAGATAGCCGGCCAATACACGGCCATGCGGGGTGCTTTCAAACAAACCAAGCTGGAAATTAATTACGCCTGCAAAGCATTGAACAACCTGAACATTCTTAGATTTATAAAAAACCTTGGTGCCGGGCTCGACACCGTCTCCATACAAGAAGTAAAACTGGGCCTAAAAGCGGGGTTTGAACCTGGTGACATCATGTTTACGCCAAATTGCGTTTCGTTCGAGGAATACCAACAAGCCGTGAAACTCGGGGTACGGGTAACCATTGACAACCTTTCCATGCTGGAACGCTTCGGGCACGAGTATGGCAATACCGTGCCGGTTTGCATACGTATCAACCCCCATATCATGGCCGGGGGCAACAGCAAGATTTCTACCGGGCATATTGATTCAAAGTTTGGTATCTCCATACACCAGTTGCCACATGCCTTGCAAATTAAGGAAGTGTATAATTTACAGGTAGAGGGGATGCACATGCACACCGGATCGGATATATTGGATACAGGGGTGTTCATCGAGGGGGCCGAAGTATTGTTCCGTGCCGCTAAAAATTTTGATGGCCTGGAATATCTCGATTTCGGGAGCGGGTTTAAAGTACCCTATAAAAATGATGATTACTATACCGATATCCAATCACTTGGTGAAAAATTAAGTACTCGGTTTAATCAGTTTTGCCAGGAATACGGGAAAGAACTCGGCCTGGTTTTTGAACCCGGGAAATATTTGGTAAGCGAGGCCGGGTATTTTTTCACCAAGATCAACGTGATAAAACAGACCCCTTCAACTATTTTTCTCGGGGTGGACAGCGGGCTAAACCACTTGCTGCGGCCCATGTTTTACAACGGGTACCACGAGATAGTGAACGTGTCAAAACCACATGACAAACCCAGGGTTTACTCGGTGGTAGGGTATATTTGCGAAACCGACACTTTTGGCTGGAACCGCCGTATCGCGGAAGCAACAGAAGGCGATATACTGGCTTTCATGAACGCGGGGGCATACTGTTTCGCGATGGCATCAAATTACAATTCAAGGTATAGGCCAGCCGAAGTGATGGTGCACGAGGGCAAAGATTACTTGATACGGGAACGGGAAAACATGGACGACCTGATAACCAATATCATAGAGCCAGGTGTATTTTAGGCACCTTACCTAAAACCTTTACCAACATGTTGTTCAGACCTGAAAAATATTGCATTTTTTAAAAAGGCAAGCCGCGACCGGTAAACTATACAAAATCCTTGGTCCTGGCCGCACCAGCTTGGGCCTCCAGGATACCTGGAGTATAAACAATTATAAATCATATTTTTATAGCATCTATCCGTATCAATTTGAAACAATTGCCATAATCCCCCTATAATAAATAAATTAGAAAGGATCAATAGTTTATTAATTAATTATTCGTTAAAAAATTTTTAATTGGATATATGATTTTGTAAATTTAGGGTTCATTTTTTGCGTTTAACCTAAAAATCATCATTATGACAATTACATTTAATGAACTCAGGCGTATCAAAGACAACCTGCCTCCAGGAAGCATGAACAAGATTGCAGAAAAACTCGATTTAAACGTCGAGACCGTGCGGAATTATTTCGGCGGTGCGAATTACGAACGTGGAGAGAGTGCTGGTATACACTTTGAACAAGGGCCTGGCGGGGGAATTGTTACACTCGATGACTCAAGGATACTTGACCTGGCCAAAGAACTTGCTGAAGCCAAGGAATTTAATTAAGAGAATCGATTCCATTTATGAAAAGGCAGGGAATGTATTCCTTGCCTTTTTTTATTTCTTTGGTACTCCCCTATTTTAGTGGTTAAATATTTATATTATACAAAACATTGTTTAAATATAGTTGTAAATGTGGTTGAAATATTGTTTAAATGTTGCTTTTTTCATTGATGTAATATAGTTGCTCATTTTTACAGCTAGTTTTGAAAGCTGAGAAATTTCCACCTTCTGAAAACTAAAACAC